>NZ_JBHVEU010000164.1:0-17215 GCF_042802075.1 Kitasatospora sp. NPDC057518 | reverse complement strand
GCGCGCCGACGGGCCTGAACACGCTGAGGTACTGGAGCAGGCCGAGGGCCCGGAGCGGACCGGCGGCTCCGGCGGCGACGGCTCGAGCCAGTCGGACGGGTCGGACGAGTCGGAGCAGGACGAGGAGCCCGGGCGCTCGCGTTCGCGGGACCTGCTGCTGTTGGTCGGGATCTGCCTGACGGCCCTGCTGCTGGTGAACGCCTTCGTCGCGCGTCCCTTCTCGGTGCCCTCCGGGTCGATGGAGGAGACCTTGCGCCCCGGCGACCGGCTGGTCGCGTACCAGCTCGCCTACGCCTTCGGCGGCCATCCCCAGCGGGGCGACGTCGTGGTCTTCGACGGGAGGGGCTCCTTCCTCCGCGAGTCGGCGAAGCCGCCCACGTTCTGGGACGGCCTGCGCTCGTTCGCCCAGGACCTCGGGCTGGCCCCGGCCGGGGACACCGTCTACGTCAAGCGCGTGATCGGCGTCGGCGGGGACCGGGTGACCAGCACCGGGCCGGGCGCGCCGATCACCGTCAACGGCGTGCCGATCGACGAGACCTCCTACCTGTCCCCGGGCGACGACCCGTCGAGCGTGGCCTTCGACATCGTCGTGCCGGCCGGCAAGCTGTGGGTGATGGGCGACCACCGCAGCGCCTCCCGGGACTCCCGCGACCACCTCGGCGATCCCGGTGGCGGCTTCGTGCCCGAGAAGAAGGTGATCGGCCGGGCGGACTGGGTGGTCTACCCGTTCTCGCGCTGGACCAGCCTGGACCGGCCCGCGGCCTTCGCCGCGACTGCGGGGACAGGCGGTCATGGGGACCAGGGGTAGGGGGCGGCTCGACGACCGCCCGGCTGCCGGAGGCCCGACTGGCCCGACTGCGGGGGGACCGGCCGCAGGGGGTCCGGCTTCGGCCGGTCCGGTGCGCGGTGGACCGGGGGAGGACGACGCGGCAGGCCGTGGACCGGCAGGGGCCCCGTCGGCGCGCGGCCGGGCCGAGCGCCGTCGCAGTGCCCGCAAGGCCGCCCGTCGGCGCAAGCGCTCGCTGGTCCGCGAAGTGCCCATGATCGTCCTGGTGGCCCTGCTGGTGGCGCTGGTGATGAAGACCTTCCTGGTCCAGGTGTTCGTGATCCCCTCGGGTTCGATGGAGCAGACCATCCTGATCGGGGACCGGGTACTGGTGGACAAGCTGACCCCCTGGTTCGGCAGTGAGCCGCAGCGCGGCGACATCGTGGTGTTCAAGGACCCGGGCGGCTGGCTGGAGCGCGACCGCAAGCCGTCCGAGGACGGCCCGGTGCTGGGTGCGGCCAAGCAGGTGCTGACCTTCGTCGGACTGCTGCCCTCCGACAACGAGCAGGACCTGATCAAGCGGGTGATCGGCGTCGGCGGGGACACCGTCGAGTGCTGCGACGCGCAGGGGCGCCTCAGCGTCAACGGCCACCCGGTGGAGGAGTCCTACCTCGCGCCCGGCAACCCGCCGTCCCGGCAGGCCTTCAGGATCCAGGTGCCGCAGGGGCGGCTGTGGGTCATGGGTGACCACCGGGACGTCTCCGCCGACTCCCGTTTCCACATGGGCAATCCGGGACAGGGGACGATCCCGCTGAGCGGCGTGGTCGGTCGCGCGTTCGTGACCGCCTGGCCGCTGGACCGCTTCCATCAACTCGATGCGCCCGGTTCACTCTCCTCTCTCGCCCGGATGCCGCAGGCCGGCGGAACTGCCGCGGGATCGGTGGGCGTTGGGCCGGTTCCTGCGGAACCGCCGCTCGTTATGGGGGTGTTGGGCATCCTTCCGCTCGTCGTTCGCCGGTCGGGGCGGCCTCCGGAGTGAGCCGCACCGGCCGCCGACCGGACGGGCCTCGCGTGTGGGACCGCGAGCCGGATGCCTTGGAGTGATAGAGAAGTGCAGGTGCGGCCGGGAGTGGTCCCGGTCGCGGGCCGAGGCTGTGCTGGTGTCAGGGGAGTCCGCGGTGGGCAGCCCTGAGGCGTTCATGGTCGTGGTGAGCGTGGTGCCCGCTGTGCGGCACTCTGAGCGCGGGCGCGCGGGCGTCCGCACAGCAGGGAGGAGACGTTGTGGGGGATTTGGTGATCGGCGCCCGATCAGGCGCCGGAGAGCCCGAGGGCCCAGGCCGTCGGGCGGACCGGTCCACCGAGTCCGCGGCCTCCTCGGCCTCGGTCGAGGACGCGGCGGCGCAGACCGCCGACGGGCAGGGCGGTGCCGGGTCGGAGGACTCCCCGGGCTCCCAGCACGCGGAGGCCGAGTCCGCGGACGGCTCGGAGTCGGAGGCTCCGTCCAAGCCGCGCAAGCAGCGCTCGTTCTGGAAGGAACTGCCGATCCTGGTCGGCATCGCGCTCATCCTCGCGCTGGTGATCAAGACGTTCTTCGTCCAGGCGTTCTCCATTCCGTCGGAATCGATGCAGAACACGCTGCAGGTCGGCGACCGCGTCCTGGTCGACAAGCTGACCCCGTGGTTCGGGGCCGAACCCGAGCGCGGTGAGGTCGTGGTGTTCCACGACCCGGGCGGCTGGCTGAGCGACGAGCCGACCCAGCAGAGCAGCAACTCCTTCCTCCGCGGTGTGCAGGACGTGCTCAGCTTCGTCGGCCTGATGCCCTCCGCCAACGAGAAGGACCTGATCAAGCGGGTCATCGCGGTCGGCGGGGACACCGTCGAGTGCGAGGGCGAGGGGCCGGTCAAGGTCAACGGCGTCGCGCTCAACGAGCCGTACGTCTACCAGGGCAACACCCCGTGCGGCGACCACCCCTTCGGCCCGGTCAAGGTGCCCAAGGACCGGATCTGGGTCATGGGCGACCACCGCGCCAACTCGCTGGACTCCCGTTTCCACATGGACCAGCCGGGCGGCGGCACCGTCCCGGTGGACAACGTGATCGGGCGTGCCTTCGTGGTGGCCTGGCCGGTCGGCCACTGGTCGACGCTGCCGGTGCCGGACACCTTCGACCAGAAGGGCCTGGCGGCGGCCGCGCCGATGGCGCCCCCCGTGGCCGGTGCGGTGGGGGCCGTCGCCCTGCTCCCGCTGGTGCGGCGGGTGCGTGGCCGGGTGGAGAGCCGCAAGGAGTCCTGAGCTCCACCGGATCGTGTTCCGCCGGGTTGCCCCCGGCTCTTGCGCGGGCCGTGGTACCGACGAGTAATCTGCTCGGACGTGCCACGGCCCGCCGGCGTTTCCGCCCGTGCCTCCGGCGTGCCAGTGGTGTTCTCCGGTCGGCCAGAGGTGGACGGTGTCGATGAGCAGTGTCGTGGAGCAGACGGCCGACCACCCGACCGCGCCCGCCCGTGCGGGCCGTCGGCCCGCCGCGGTGCTGCAGGGCGTCGCCCTGGCGCTCGGGCTGGTGCTGATGGTCGGCGGCTTCGCGCTGATCGCGATCGACTACCGGCCGTACAAGATCCCCACCGCCTCGATGCACCCGACGCTGCGCGTCGGGGACACCGTGCTCGCCCGCAAGGTCGGCGGCGGCGACATCGGGCGGGGCGACGTGGTGGTCTTCCGGGACCAGGCCTGGGGCGGCGAACTCATGGTCAAGCGGGTGGTCGCGGTCGGCGGGGACACCGTCGCCACCAGCGGGGCCGATCACCGGCTGACGGTCGACGGGCAGCCGGTGGACGAGCCCTACCTCGCGACGCAGGGCGGCCAGGGCCAGCCGTTCAGCGTGACGGTGCCGCAGGGCCGGCTGTTCTTGCTCGGCGACAACCGGGTGGGCTCGCTGGACTCCCGCACCCACCTGGAGGTGGACGGCGGGACCGTCCCGGCCGAGGCCGTCGAGGCCAGGGTCGAGGCCACCGTGCTGCCCTTCGGCCGGACGGGCCTGCTCGACCGGGTCACGGACTTCGACGGCTTCGCGGGCCCGAAGGCCTCGCAGCCGGGGCCGCTGGAGCCCTCCGCCTACGCCGCCGTCGCGGGCGCGGCGCTGATCCTCGTGACCTCGATGGTGGGCGGGGCGGCGGGTCTGGCCCGCCGGCTCCGGGGGCGCAGCTCCTGAGCGGGGCCGCCGCCCCGCGGGCCGCTCTGCCGAACATCGCCCCGGACGACCGCGCCGGGTGGCAGGATCGGTAGCGCCACCGATGCGAACGGAAGGAGCGTGGAGCGCCGCCATGACAGCACGGCGCCGCAGAGCGGCGCGGATCCTGCTGCTGGACGGGCTGGACCGCATCCTCCTCTTCCTGGGGGCCGACCCGGCCACTCCGGGGGAGACGTGGTGGTTCACGCCCGGGGGAGGCTTGGAGGCGGGGGAGGACGTGCGGGAGGCCGCCGAGCGGGAGCTCGCCGAGGAGACCGGCCTGCGGGGTGTGGACCTGGGGCCCTTGGTGGCGTACGGCACGGTGTCGTTCTCCTTTCAGGGACAGCGCTACGAGCAGGAGCAGTGGTTCCACCTGGCCCGGACCACGGAGACGGTGCTGGACCACTCGGGCATGGGCGCCGACGAGCACGCCCAGTTGCTCGCGGCGCGTTGGTGGACGGTCGAGGAACTGAGGGGGACCGCCGAGACGGTCTATCCGGTCGGTCTGGCGGACTTCCTGGAGCGGCTGCTGGTCGAGGGCCCGCCGGTGGATCCGGTACGGCTCTGACCGTGGGTGCGGTGGTCCACAATGGGTGGACGTGACAAGTTGAGGGGACGCCTGGATGAGTGCCGAAGATCTCGAGAAGTACGAGACCGAGATGGAGCTCAAGCTCTACCGGGAGTACCGGGACGTCGTCGGCCTGTTCAAGTACGTGATCGAGACCGAACGACGGTTCTACCTCACCAACGACTACGAGCTGCAGGTGCACTCGGTCCAGGGCGAGGTGTTCTTCGAGGTGTCGATGGCGGATGCGTGGGTCTGGGACATGTACCGGCCGGCCCGGTTCGTCCGCAAGGTCCGGGTGCTGACCTTCAAGGACGTGAACATCGAGGAACTCGCGAAGAGCGATCTGGAGCTGCCCTCGGACGAGTCCGGCTTCGGGAACTGACGTTGGACGACTCCGTCCCGCGTTGTCCAGCCGAATTTCGCGGGAACGGGGCTTCTCACCCCTGCGGGTGACAGGAGTTGTCCACAGGTCCGAGTTATCCACAGGGAACGGGAATTCCCGGGCCTCGCCGTGCGCGTTGGGGCAGCCTCCTCGGCGGAGGTGGTCACCATGCAGCACACCGTCGTGCAGGACCAGGCCGTACCGGACACGGCCGCAGCCGGGAAGGCCCCGCGGGCGATCCCGGACCGCAGCACCAGGAACGGGCTCGGCCGGTACGGGGAGCGGGTCGCCGCCCGTCGCCTCGCGGAGGCCGGGCTCCGCATCCTGGACCTCAACTGGCGCTGCGCCGAGGGCGAGCTGGACATCGTCGCCCTCGACGGCGACACCGTGGCGGTCTGCGAGGTGAAGACCCGCTCCGAGCGGGGTTTCCAGCAGCCCACCGAGGCCATCGACCGGGCCAAGGCCGCCCGGCTGCAACGCCTGGCCGAGCGCTGGATGGCCGAGCGCTGGCCCGATCACTTCGCCCGGCTGGCCGGCCCCGGCTACGACCCGGGGCCCACCGATCCGCAGTGGCCTCCCGCCCCACCGGGCGGGGTGCGGATCGACCTGGTCGCGGTGGTCAACCGGGCGCGGGGTGCGGCCCTGGTCGACCACCTGCGGGGGGTGGTCTGAGATGGCCTTCGCCCGTACCTGTTCCGTCGCGCTCGTCGGCGTCGACGGAGTGATCGTCGAGGTCCAGGCCGATCTGGAGCCCGGGGTGGCCGCGTTCACCCTGGTCGGCCTGCCCGACAAGGCGCTCACCGAGGCCCGCGACCGGGTCCGTGCCGCGGTCGTGAACAGCGGCGAGGCCTGGCCGCAGCGGAAGCTGACGGTCGGCCTCAGCCCCGCCTCGGTGCCCAAGAGCGGCAGCGGCTTCGACCTCGCGGTGGCCTGTGCCGTGCTGGCCGCCGCCGAACGGCTCGACCCCTCCGCCATCGCCGACCTGCTGATCATCGGCGAGCTGGGGCTGGACGGCCGGGTGCGGCCGGTCAGAGGGGTGCTGCCGTCGGTGCTGGCCGCCGCCGACGCCGGGTACCAGCGGGTCGTGGTCGCCGAGCAGACCGCACCCGAGGCCTCGCTCGTCCCCGGGGTGACGGTGATCGGCGTCCGCAGCCTGCGCCAGCTCGTCGCCATCCTGACCGGCGCGGCGGCACCGGAGGAGCCGCCCGATCCGATCGGGGGCAGGCCCGACCCGCTGATGGCCGGCCTGATGCTGCCCAGCGCCGGCGTGCGGGGCCTGCCCGACGACAGGGCGGCCCGGCTGGACATGGCCGACGTGGCCGGCCAGTACGAGGCCCGACGGGCGCTGGAGATCGCCGCGGCCGGAGGACACCACCTCTACCTGAAGGGCCCGCCGGGCGCGGGCAAGACGATGCTGGCGGAGCGGTTGCCCGCGCTGCTCCCGCCGCTGACCCAGAAGGAGGCGCTGGAGGTCACCGCCGTCCACTCGGTGGCGGGGCTGCTCCCGGCCGGGCGCCCACTGATCGACACCGCGCCCTACTGCGCCCCGCACCACTCCACGACGATGCCGGCCATCGTCGGCGGCGGCAGCGGTATGCCGAGACCGGGAGCGGTCTCGCTGGCCCACCGGGGCGTGCTCTTCCTGGACGAGGCACCGGAGTTCCCGGTCCGGGTGCTCGACGCGCTGCGCCAGCCGCTGGAGTCGGGCGAGGTGGTGATCGCCCGCTCGGCCGGATCACTGCGGCTCCCGGCCCGCTTCCTGCTCTGCCTGGCGGCCAACCCCTGTCCGTGCGGCCGGTACTCGCGGCGGGGCGAGGGCTGTGAGTGCACCCCCGCCATGGTCAGCCGCTACCAGGGGCGGCTCTCCGGGCCGCTGCTGGACCGGGTCGACCTCCAGGTCCAGGTGGCCCCGGTGACCAGGGTCGAGCTCATGGAACGGGACACCACGGCGGAGACCACCGAGACCGTCGCGGCCCGGGTGCTGGCCGCGCGGGAGCGGGCGGCGGCCCGGCTGGCGAACACCCCGTGGCGGACCAACGCGGAGGTCCCGGGCCACGAGCTGCGCACCCGCTGGCAGCTCACGGCCGGCGCACTCAACGACGCCGCACGGCAGTTGGAGCGGGGGCTGCTGACCGCCCGGGGCCTGGACCGGGTGCTCCGGGTCGCCTGGACGGTGGCCGACCTCGCCGGCCGCGACCGGCCGGACCAACGGGACGTGCGCACCGCCCTGGTCCTGCGCACCGGGGTGGAGCACGGACTGCCGCTGACCGAGCGGGTCTTCGGGCGGCTCGGCGGAATCCCGGCCCAGCGCGCCAGCCCGGACGGCGACTTGTCCGGGGAGCCCGAGGCGCCTGACGAGCGTTCGCGAAACCAGAAGGGTGAGGCATGAACCAGTTGCTGAGGCAACCTCGAATTCCCGGTGGTTCCGATGCCGGGCCCGGCCCCGGGGCCACCACCGAGACCGAGCCGGAACGCCTCGCCCGGGTGCTGCTCGGCCGACTCAGCGAGCCGGGGGACGCGGTGGTCGGTCGATGGCTCGCTCAACTTCCCGCCGTCGACGTGGTGAAGGCGATCCGGGACGGGACGGTGCCAGACCACCCCGGACTGGACGCCACCCGACTGTCCGGGTACCAGGCGCGGCTCCCGGGGCTGGACCCGCGGATGGACCTGAAACGGGTACGGGACGTCGGTGGGCGGTTCATCATTCCGGGGGACACGGAATGGCCCAGCCAACTCGACGACCTGGGCGACGGACGCCCGATCGGGCTCTGGGTGACGGGCACCGGCTCGCTGCGGCTGCTCGCGCTCCGCTCGGTCGCGATGGTGGGCTCCCGCGCCTGTACGGCCTACGGCGCCCACGTCGCGGGGGAGCTGTCCGCCCAACTGGCCGAGCGCGGCTGGGTGGTCGTCTCCGGAGCCGCCTACGGGATCGACGCGGCCGCGCACCGCGGGGCGCTCGCGGTCGGTGGGACGACCGCCGCCGTACTCGCCTGCGGCGTCGACGTGGCCTATCCCAAGGGCAACGCCGAACTGATCCGGCGGATCGGCGTCCAGGGCCTGCTGGTCAGCGAACTCCCGCCCGGGGAGCACCCGAACCGCTTCCGCTTCGTCCTCCGCAACCGGGTCATCGCGGCGCTCACCCGGGGGACGGTGGTGGTCGAGGCGGCGGTGCGCAGCGGAGCCCTGAGCACGGCCCGACGGGCGCGGGACCTCAACCGCCACACCATGGGCGTCGCGGGCCCGGTGACCTCGGAACTCTCCGCCGGGGTGCACGCCCTGATCCGCAGCGGCGGTGCCACCCTGGTCACCGACGCGGCCGAGATCACCGAGCTGATCGGGGCGATCGGGGAGGACCTCGCGCCGCAGCGCAGCGGCCCGGTGCTCCCGCGCGACCTGCTGGAGCCGGCGGTGGCCCGGGTGCTGGAGGCCGTACCGGCGACGGCGGAGGGCGCGCCGGTCGAGCGGCTGGCCCGGCAGTCCGGCCTCCCGCCGGACGAAGTCCTGCAACGGCTCTACGAGCTGGGGTCGCTCGGCTACGTGGAGCGGCACGGCGCGCACTGGCGCGTGGTGCGGAGGAGGTGAGCGCTGGGACCGGGAACACGTTTGGGTAGAGGGAACGCATGTCGGATCCGCCCGGCTGACCTGCCGATCCGGTTCTGCTGTCCGTCGCCCGGATCCGGTGTGCGAACGCCACCGGATCGGGGGACGACCGAGTGGCGGTAGCGCTTTGCAGTGAGTTGGTCACGCTACGCTCCACATGCCTTCCCTATCAGCACATGACTCGGCAGAACGGCGCAGACCAACGCATGCCCACACACATTCCCGGACACAGAGTGACCGGTGGCGCTCGGTCCTCGGGAGGGCCGCGGACCGAGCGGCGCCCCGCGTCCGACTACCCGTCCAAGTCGGCGGGGACGATGGGAGGCCTGTCCCGCCAGGGCGGGCGGCCGACGGTGGTGCCCCAGCCTACGGATGCGGCCCGGGGTGCCGAGCCGGCCCCGGGCGCCGGCGCGGCCGACCTCGACGGCGCGCCTGTCGGGGCGCCCGCCGGTGTGCCCCCCGGCGCGGTCGCGGCCGGCGCGCCCCGGCCGCCCGGCAGTGCGCCGGCCCGGGGCGCCACCTCTCCGGCGCTCGCCTCGCCGGTGTCCCCGCTCCGCCGGGAGAAGGCGGCGGACGGCGGCCAGGGGCAGGATGTCCGGGAGGTCGCGGCCCAGGGGCGCACCGCCCTCGAAGAGCTCTGGCGCTCCTACAAGGAGACCGGGGACCAGCGGCTGCGGGAGCAGCTGATCCTCCACTACTCACCGCTCGTCAAGTACGTGGCGGGGCGGGTCGGGGTCGGCCTGCCCTCCAACGTCGAACAGGCGGACTTCGTCTCCTCGGGGGTCTTCGGGCTGATCGACGCGATCGAGAAGTTCGACATCGACCGCGCCATCAAGTTCGAGACCTACGCGATCAGCCGCATCCGGGGCGCGATCATCGACGAGCTGCGCGCCCTGGACTGGATCCCGCGCTCGGTGCGGCAGAAGGCGAAGGCGGTCGAGCGGACGTACGCGACGCTGGAGGCCCGGCTGCGCCGGACGCCGCACGAGCCCGAGGTCGCGGCCGAGATGGGCATCGCGATCGAGGACCTGCACGCCATCTTCAGCCAGCTGTCGCTCGCCAATGTGGTCGCGCTGGACGAACTGCTCCACCCGGTGGGGGAGGGCGGCGACCGGCTGAGCCTGATGGACACCCTGGTCGACCACGGTGCGGACAACCCGGTCGAGGTGGCCGAGGACCGTGAGCTGCGCAGACTGCTGGCCCAGGCGGTCAACACCCTCCCCGAGCGGGAGAAGACGGTGGTGACGCTCTACTACTACGAGGGCCTCACCCTCGCCGAGATCGGACAGGTGCTGGGGGTGACGGAGAGTCGGGTGAGTCAGATCCACACCAAGTCCGTCCTCCAACTGCGCGCCAAGCTGTCGGACATCCGGTAGGGCGCCGACGACAAGGGCGCCGGCAGCCGGGGACCGACAGCGAGGGTGTCGGCAGCGAAGGTGCCGACCGGAGGGTGTCTGCCGTCGGTCGTCAGAAGCCGGTCGCCGGGCCCGGGCCCCGTTCCGATGCGCGGCGCCGTACCGGCCGGAGGTAGGGCTCCGTACAGTGGGACCGTGCCGAAGATCCGAGCGGCCACGGTGGCCGAGCATCGCCAGCTCCAGCGGGCAGCCCTCCTCGATGCTGCCCGCATCCTGCTGACCGAGGGTGGCATGGAGGCCCTGACCTTCCCCGCGCTCGCGGCGCGCGCCGGGCTGGCGCGCTCCTCGGTCTACGAGTACTTCCGCTCCCGCGCCGCCGTGGTCGAGGCGCTCTGTGAGGTGGACCTCCCGCTCTGGGCGGCCGAGATCGAGGCCGGGATGGCGAGCTGCGACACCGCTGTCGAGCGGATCGAGGCCTACGTCCGGGGCCAGCTGGCACTGGCCGCCGACCCCCGGCACCGCGCGGTGGTGGCGATCTCGGCGCTGGAGCTCGACGAGGCCGCGCGTGAGCGGATCAGGGCGGCGCACGGCAGGCTGGCCGGTCTGGTCGGCCGGACGCTGGAGGAACTCGGCCACGAGCAGCCCCGGCTCGCCGCGGCCCTGGTCCAGGGCGTCGTGGAAGCGGCGACCCGCAGGGCCGAGCAGGCCGCGACCGGGGGCCGCGCCGGCTGTGCGACCGAGAGCCCCGAGGAGATCGCCGACGCCGCCGTCGCGATGGTGCTGCGCGGGCTCGTCCGCGCCTGAGCCCGGCTCCGGGCCTGCCCTCGGCCCCGGCCCAGGCCCTGACCCGCACCCCACCCCCGGCCCGGCGCCCTACCCGTCCCCGCCGTCCAGCGGCAGCAGCCGGGCCGTGCCCGCGCCGAAGAGGGCCAGCGGGTCGAGGTAGCGGGTTCCGCGCAGCAGGCCCCAGTGCAGGCAGTCGCGCCCGGCGCAGTGCCGCCCGTCCGGAGCGAGCAGTCCGATCGTCTGTCCGGCGGCTACCGGGGTGCCGACCGGGACGGTGCCGGTGACGGGCAGATAGGTGGTCCGGAGCGGGGGAGAGCCCGAGCCCGGGTGGGAGACGGTCACCACCGGCCGTCCCGCCACCGGCCCGGAGAACGTGACCACTCCGGGAGCCGCCGCCCGGACCTCCGCCCCGGGTGCGGCGGCGAGGTCCACCCCCCGGTGCCCGGCGGCCCAGACCTTCGCCGGCGGCTCGAACCGGCCCAGTACCCCGTCCGGCCCACCCACCGGCCAGGCCCGCGCACCACCCCGCCCGGCCTCGCCGCCCGGGCCCGGGACGCCGACCGCACCGACGGCACCGACCGCACCGACGGCGCCGAAGCCTCCCCAAGCCCGTGAGGCTCCTGAGACGCCCGAGGCATAGGAAGCCCCCGGCGCCGCGAGCACGACCACGAGCACCACCGCCACCCACAGCGACAGCACCCCGTGAGCCCGCCGACCGGTCCGACCCACCTGGCCCATCCCGATCACCCCGATCACCCCACCGAACCACCCGCGACCAGTCATGCCCGCAGGCTCGCCCCCGCGCCGCCCCCGCACCACCCACATCCGGATTCCTGTGGACAAACCGCCCTCACGCCCGAGCGCCATCCCCCGGGCGGGTGTACGGGCGCCGCCATCCGGTGTACAAACGGCATACCGGCGACGGACCCGGGGCAGGCGGTCGACCAGCCCGCGTCCGCCCCCGCACCCGCCTCCGCGCCCACGCCGAGCTCCACCTCCGACTCCACCCCCGGCCGCCCCGCGCGACCCGCCCCGACCCCGCCGCCGCCCCACGGGAACGCTGCCGCAGCCCCACCGGAACCCGCCCACCCCGGCCGTTCCCCGGGCTCCTCCCAGGTCCTCGGCGGGCCCCCGGCCACGCGTGGAGTCGCCCGCCCCTCGGCGCTTCCCGTACACTTCACACGCGACCCGGTCCGCCGGGTCGACTTCGCACGCCCCGCCACCGGCGGCCGGACGCGGTTCGTCCGCAGCCCCGCCAGGTGCGAGTGCCGCTCGGTCCGCCGAGCCCGACCGGCCCCCGGGCCGGAAGGGTGGTAGCGGCTCGGCACGTTCGGGGCGTCAGGCGTGGCTGTCACCTGGCCGCCACGGACAAACCGAGACTGACCCGGCTGTGGGCTATCGCTGCGACGCAGTGCCGCTGCCGGGCCGTAACACCAAGGAGTACGGCAATGGCCGTCGTCACGATGCGGGAGCTGCTGGAGAGCGGCGTCCACTTCGGTCACCAGACCCGCCGCTGGAACCCGAAGATGAAGCGCTTCATCATCACCGAGCGCAACGGCATCTACATCATCGACCTCCTGCAGTCGCTGAACTACATCGACCGCGCCTTCGAGTTCATCAAGGAGACCGTTGCCCACGGCGGCAGCGTCCTCTTCGTCGGCACGAAGAAGCAGGCCCAGGAGGCCATCGCCGAGCAGGCCACCCGCGTGGGCATGCCCTACGTGAACCAGCGCTGGCTCGGCGGCATGCTGACCAACTTCTCGACCGTCTACAAGCGCCTTCAGCGTCTGAAGGAGCTCGGCGAGCTGGACTTCTCGGACGTGGCCGGCTCCGGTCTCACCAAGAAGGAGCTCCTGGTCCTCCAGCGCGAGCACGACAAGCTGGAGAAGACCCTCGGCGGTATCCGCGACATGCAGCGCGTTCCCAGCGCCGTCTGGATCGTGGACACCAAGAAGGAGCACATCGCGGTCGGCGAGGCCCGGAAGCTCAACATCCCGGTCGTCGCCATCCTCGACACCAACTGTGACCCGGACGAGGTCGACTACAAGATCCCGGGCAACGACGACGCGATCCGCTCCGTCACCCTGCTGACCCGCGTGATCGCCGACGCCGTGGCCGAGGGCCTGAAGTCCCGCGCCGGTGTCGCCAAGGGCGACGCCAAGGCCGAGCCGGGCGCCGACCAGCCGCTGGCCGCCTGGGAGAAGGACCTCATCGAGGGCGAGAAGAAGGCCGAGGAGGCCCCCGCCGAGGCCGCCGCCGAGGCCCCCGCCGCCGAGGAGGCCGCTGTCGAGGCCCCCGCCACCGAGGCGCCGGCCGAGCAGGCCTGACGTACCAAGGGTGAGGGGCACCGGCCGGTACGAAGCCGGCAGGTGCCCCTCTCTCCCGCGCCGGGACCGAACCAGCGGTCCCGGCGCATCCCCACGCAGACACGCGAGACGCGAGAAGAGATTCACACCATGGCGAACTTCACCGCCGCGGACGTCAAGAAGCTCCGTGAGCTCACCGGCGCCGGCATGATGGACTGCAAGAAGGCCCTGGACGAGGCCGAGGGCAACGTCGAGAAGGCCGTCGAGCTCCTGCGCATCAAGGGCCAGAAGGGCGTTGCCAAGCGCGAGGGCCGTGACGCCTCCAACGGCGCCGTCGCCGCGCTCATCGCCGAAGACAAGAAGTCCGGCGTTCTGGTCGAGCTGAACTGCGAGACGGACTTCGTCGCCAAGGGTGACAACTTCGTCCAGGTCGCCGACGCCATCGCCGCCCACGTCGCGAAGACCGCCCCGGCCGACCTGGACGCCGCCCTGGCTTCCGAGATCGAGGCCGGCAAGACCGTCCAGCAGTTCGTCGACGAGGCCAACGCGACCCTGGGCGAGAAGATCGTCTTCCGTCGCTTCGCCCAGTTCGACGGTGACGGCTTCGTCGCGGTCTACCTCCACAAGACCAGCCCCGACCTGCCGCCGGCCGTCGGCGTCCTGGTCGAGCTGGACAAGGAGAACGCCGAGGTCGCCAAGGACGTCGCGCAGCACATCGCCGCCTTCGCGCCGAAGTACCTGTCCCGCGAGGAGATCCCGGCCGAGGAGCTCGAGAACGAGCGCCGCGTCGCCGAGGCCACCGCCCGCGAGGAGGGCAAGCCGGAGGCCGCCCTGTCGAAGATCGTCGAGGGCCGCGTCACGGGCTTCGTGAAGGAGAACTCCGTCCTGGAGCAGGCCTTCGCGAAGGACAACAAGAAGACCGTCGCCAAGGTCCTCGAGGAGAACGGCGTCGCCCTCAAGCGCTTCGCCCGCTTCCGCGTCGGCGCCTGAGCCACGTTCCACCTGGTCCCCGGCCCCCTTACGCTGGGAACCGCCCCCGCCCGCTGACCGGGGCGGGAGGAACGCCGAACGGGCTCACCCCGCGCCTACCGCCAACGGGCGGGCTCGCGTCGGCACCATGAACGACGAGGAGGCCATTGCCGTGCAGGACACCGAACCGGTTCCCGCGGCAGTGGCCTCCTCGCGTGTACGCGCAGGCCGGGCATCCGCACACCCGCGTCTGTGACCAGTAGGTGCAAAAAGGAGAAGTCCATGCAGGAGACGCAGGAGACCGCGCAGGACCCCAAGGCCGGCTCGCGCCGCCGGGTGCTGCTCAAGCTGTCCGGTGAAGCCTTCGCCGGTGGTGGCGGGCTCGGCGTCGACCCGGACGTCGTGCACGCGATCGCCCGGGAGATCGCCACCGTCGTCCGTGCCGGTACCGAGGTCGCGGTGGTCATCGGCGGCGGCAACTTCTTCCGGGGCGCCGAGCTCCAGGTCCGCGGCATGGACCGGGCCCGCTCCGACTACATGGGCATGCTCGGCACCGTCATGAACTGCCTGGCGCTGCAGGACTTCCTGGTCAAGGAAGGCATCGAGACCCGGGTCCAGACCGCCATCACCATGGGCCAGGTCGCCGAGCCGTACCTGCCGCTGCGGGCCGTCCGGCACCTGGAGAAGGGCCGCGTGGTGATCTTCGGCGCCGGTATGGGCATGCCGTACTTCTCCACCGACACCACGGCCGTCCAGCGCGCCCTGGAGATCCACGCCGACGTCCTGCTGATGGGCAAGAACGGCGTGGACGGCGTCTACGACTCCGACCCGCGGACCAACCCGGACGCGGTCAAGTTCGACGCGCTGGAGTACTCCGAGGTCATCGCGCGCGACCTCAAGGTCGCTGACCTCACCGCGATCACGCTGTGCAAGGACAACAACCTGCCGATGCTGGTCTTCGAGCTGCTGGCGGAGGGCAATATCGCGCGTGCGGTGAAGAGTGAGAAGATCGGCACACTCATCAGCCAGGATTCTGTCCGGGCCTGAGCAGCAACCAGCCGTACGGGACGGCGGTGGCGCCGTGACCGGCCGCCGCGCCGACACCGGTCGGGACAACAGCAGATGAACCGGACAGGGAGACCACAGTGATCGAAGAGACCCTCCTCGAGGCCGAGGAGAAGATGGAGAAGGCCGTCAGCGTCGCCAAGGACGACCTCGCGGCCATCCGCACCGGCCGCGCGCACCCGGCGATGTTCGCCAAGATCGTCGCGGAGTACTACGGCGCCGTGACGCCGATCAACCAGCTGGCCTCCTTCTCGGTGCCGGAGCCGCGGATGGCGGTCGTCTCGCCGTTCGACAAGACCGCGCTGAAGGCCATCGAGCAGGCGATCCGTGACTCCGACCTGGGCGTCAACCCGTCCAACGACGGCTCGATCATCCGCGTGGTGCTGCCCGAGCTGACCGAGGAGCGCCGCCGGGAGTTCATCAAGATCGCCCGCACCAAGGGCGAGGACGCCAAGGTCTCGATCCGCGCCGTGCGCCGCAAGGCCAAGGACGCGATCGACAAGCTGGTGAAGGACGGCGAGGTCGGCGAGGACGACGGCCGCCGCGGCGAGAAGGAGCTCGACGACACCACGGCCAAGTACGTGGCCCAGGTCGACGAGCTGCTGAAGCACAAGGAAGCCGAGCTGCTCGAGGTCTGATGAACGACGCCCCTGACGCCCCCGGCTACTGGGGCCCGTCCGACCAGCAGTTCCAGCCCTACCGCCCGGCGCCGCACCCGCAGGCCGCCCCTGTCCCGGCCCACCCGGCGCCGGGGTACGGTGCGCGGCCCGCGGCGCCGGCCCCGGGACATCCCGGTCACCCGGGCGGCCACGCCGTGCCCCCGGGCACGCCGGGCGTCCCCCAGGGAGCGCCGGGCCTCCGTTCGGATCAGCCGCAGCAGCCTCCGGTGTACTGGGGCGGCGACGCGGAGGAGACTCAGGTCATGCCTCCCGTACCGGCCGAGCCCGGCCCGCCGCCCGGCACGCCCGACCACGGTCGGTCGGCCGGCCGCGGTCGGCCCGCGGCCCACGGGCGGCCCGCCGGCGGCGGCCCGGCCGACCCCGCCGAGGGGCAGGCCCGGGGGGCCGGTCGGCTGAGCGGCCCGCTGTTCCGGGACGAACAGCCCGAGCCGGCGCCGCCGGGCGTCACGGAGACGGTCGTGCTGCGCGCGATATCCGACGACGCCGCCCCCGCCCCCGCCCCCGGTCACGGCACCCCGCCGCACCCGGGGGCACCGGTGCATCCCGCGCCGCCGGCGAACCACCTGGCGGCCGGGCAGCCCCGCTTCGTGCCGTCGTCCCTCCCAGGGCAGGAGACACCCGTGGCCGCCCAGCCCGCTCCGCAGCCGCAGCCGCGCAAGCAGCGCGGCGGCCGTAACCTCCAGGCCGCCATAGGCGTGGGCGTCGGCCTCGGTGCGGTGATCATCGCCTCGCTGTTCGTGGTGAAGGCGCTGTTCCTGGTCGTCGTGATGGCCGCGGTCGCGGTCGGCGTCTGGGAGCTGACCAGCCGGCTCGCCGAGCGCAAGCAGATCAAGGCGCCGCTGGTCCCGCTGGTCGTGGGCGGCATCGCGATGGTCGCCACCGGCTACTGGTCCGGCATCCAGTGGGCCGCCGCCTCGCTCGCGCTGACCGGGCTGGCGGTGATGGTCTGGCGGATGGCCGAGCCGCCGGAGGACTACCTGCGGGACATAACGGCAGGCGTGTTCACGGCCTTCTACGTGCCGTTCCTGGCCACCTTCGTGGCGATGATGCTGGCGGCCGACGACGGCCCCCAGCGGATCGTGCTCTTCCTGATCGTGACGATCTGCAGCGACACCGGCGCCTACGCGGTGGGCTACAAGTTCGGGAAGACCAAGCTGGCGCCGACGATCAGCCCGGGCAAGACCCGCGAGGGCCTGGCCGGTGGCATCGGCCTGTCGATGCTGGCGGGCGCGCTGCTGATGGAGCTGATCATCGACGGCGGCAGCTGGTGGCAGGGCCTGATCCTGGGCGGCTGCGCGGCGGTCACCGCGACCCTGGGCGACCTGGGCGAGTCGATGATCAAGCGCGACCTCGGGATCAAGGACATGGGCACGCTGCTGCCCGGCCACGGCGGCATCATGGACCGGCTGGACTCGCTCCTGCCGACCGCCCCGGTGGTCTGGCTGCTGCTGGCGGCCTTCGTCGGCAGCTGACCCGCCCGGGCGGGACGTACGAGGTGAGGGCCCCGGACGCCTGGCG
>NZ_JBHVEU010000163.1:0-17311 GCF_042802075.1 Kitasatospora sp. NPDC057518 | reverse complement strand
GCGCTGAGGCCGCCTGCGCCAACCCTCGGGCCCTGTGCGTCGTGCGGTTCGCACGGCGCGCGGTCTACGCGGTGATCTGGATCCAGCGGGCGACCGACGGGGTGCCGGCGGCGTCCGTCAGGAACAGCATGTACCAGCCCGGCGGCAGCAGGTTGGGGTTCGCGGGCAGGGTGAGCGAGACGCCGTCCGCCGTCCGTCCGGCGACGTCCAGGGCCACCGAGCGCTGCTCGACGTCCGTCACGTGGGTGACCGAACTCGGCCGGATCAGCTTGGCGGTGGCCACCGCCTCCGGGCGCGCCGTCCCGACGGCGAGGGTGCCGCCGAGCCGGGCCGCCTGCGGAACGGCGCCGACCTCCGGACGGTCGCCGTGGTACAGGTACGGCGGGGTGTAGATCTCGATGCGCTGCTCGAAGCCGCCCGGCTGGGTCTCGGCCTTGTCCGCGAAGAGCGGGTTGGAGCCCAGCACGGCGACCCGGCCGTCCGGCAGCAGCAGCGCCTCGGAGTGGTAGTTGCGGCCGACGGTCGGCTCGGCGGCGGTGGTGAAGCCGTTGGTGTCCGGGTGGTACACCTGCGCCTTGAGCAGGTCGCTGTCGCCGCGGCCGCGGTAGCCGCTGGAGCCGCCGGTGGTGAAGACGGTGTCGTCCGGCAGGATCACGCTGTTGAGGTAGCGGGTGCCGCCGGCCGGCAGGTCCGGGCCCGGGGTGAAGGCGGGAGCGGCGGAGGAGAGGTCCGCGATGTCGGTGCGGGCCGTGGACAGCGGCGACTCCCCGACACCGCCGCCGCCGAGCACCATCACCTTCTGCGCCTGCGCGGGCGGCAGCAGCACCGAGGAGGAGGTCTCGGTGAGGCCGGGGTCGCGCAGGCCGGGGACGGGTTGGAAGGCCCCGCTCGACAGGTCCCACACGCCGGGCTCGCGGCCCTTGTCGCCGGGGCCGTAGCCGCCGTTGGAGCCGGAGTAGAAGAGCTTGCCGGAGGCGGTCAGGAAGACCGCCGGGTAGGTCGGGAAGTAGTGGTCGGGGCCCTTGGACCAGGACTTGGTCCTCGGGTCGTAGATCTCGTTGTCGTTGCCGCTGAGGATCTCCCCGGTGTCGTCCAGCCCGGAGACGGTGACCACCCGGCCGTCGCCCAGCCCGGTCAGCGTCGGGTACCAGCGGGCGTGGGCCATGTCGGTGACCGGCTCGTACAGCTCGGTGTCCGGGTTGAACTCGAAGGCGGAGCGGATGCCCTGGTACTCCTGCTTGTCCAGGGTCAGCTTCTCGCTCTGCCCGTACAGGTTGTGGGCGTCGGTACCGCTCAGGCCCTTGATCCGGTACTGGGCGGGGGAGTCGGAGACGAAGTCCTGGCCCGGGCCGACCGCCTCCACGTACACGTGCTGCTCGCCGGCGGTGACCACGGTCTGCTTGCCGGAGCCGGTCTTGGTCGCGGCCGGGACCGTCACGGCGGCGGTGCTGGCGTACTCGTGGCCGTTCGGGGAGACGAAGACGGTGCCCTTGGGGAAGGTCCGGTCGCGCTCCGGGCTCTCGTTGCGCACCCGCATGATGCCGGCGGCCTTCTTCACGGCGCCGGCCAGCTTCTCGTAGCGCTGGGTGCCGCCGGCCACCAGGACGCGGCCGTCCGGCAGCGAGGTGTGGCCGCCGCAGAACATGTCGGCCGGGGTGGGGACCAGCTTGTAGGTGTTCCGGGCCGGGTCCCAGAGCAGGCTCTTGAAGGTGCCCGCGTTGAACTGCTTCTCATCGTTGCCGGAACCGGCCACGATCAGGACCTTGCCCGTGCGCAGCACGGTCGCGTGCACGGCGTTGACCCGGAACTCGGTGGGCAGCGACAGGGTCTGCCAGTGGCCGTACTGCGCCTTGTACTCGGGGCGGTTGATCACGTAGTGGTGGTACTGCTGGGAGGCGAAGCCGAGGACGGCCGGCGCGTTCATCCCGGCCACGGTCAGCGCGACGGTGCTGCCGAGGGCGAGGCGCTTGGTGCGGCCGGCCTTGTGGATCTTCACGGTGGGTGCTCCCCTCGGGAGGCGGTCGGAGGCTCTGGTCGGTGGGCGGCTCTGTTCGGTGGGTGGTGCTGTTCGGCGGGGCGGTGCTGGTCGGTGGGTGGTGCTGTTCGGCGGGGTGGTGCTGGTCGGTGGGTGGTGCTGGTCAGGCGGCGGTGCCGGTCAGTGGGAGGGTCTGCCGCTGTCGGCGTGGTCGGGTGAGGTTCGTCCGGGTCGGGGGGCGGGAGGTGCGGGCTGCGCCGGTCCGGCGGTCCGGGCGGCTCGGGGGTCGCGGGCGTGGCGCGGGCGGCGCTTCTCCAGGACGACCTGCGGGGCCGCCGTCGGGTCGCCGGTGACGGTGAGGGTGGCGGTGGGGCGGGTCCGGCGGCGGCGTACGGCGTCGCCGGCGCTGATCAGGACCGGCAGGAGGGTGAGCAGCAGGGCGATCCAGGCCCAGGTGCGCATCGCGACGTGGTCGTAGCCGGTGACGTAGGAGGCGGCGATCGCGCCCCCGAACACCAGCGTCCAGAACAGGTGGAAGCGGAAGGTGCCGAGCCGGTCGGTGCTGGCCGAACTGCCCTTGGGCGTCACCACGAAGCGGCTGCGGCGGCGGACCAGCGCCTGGAGCAGCGAGGCCGCGTAGACCGGACCGCAGAGCGCCGACATCACCATGCCCGCGACCCCGGAGGAGCCGGCCGGCTCGTGCGGGCTCACGTTGTGCTTGCGGTTCCAGGTGTAGAGCAGGAGCTGGAGCGCGGCGGCGTCGCTGTAGAGCATCATCCAGATCTCCGAGGAGACGTGCACGCCGGAGGCGCCGAAGCCCAGGTAGAGCACGCTGGACAGGCCGCCGAGCAGCCAGGTGAGCGCCGCCATCGGGTAGAAGCCCACCATCAGCGAGTAGTTGAGCAGCCGGCCGGGCGACAGCCGCCACAGCACCCGCCAGTACTGGGTGAACAGGGTCTCGTAGGTGCCGCGGCTCCAGCGCAGTTGCTGGGAGAAGAAGTCGGTCCAGGAGGACGGGCCTTCGCCGACCGCGAGCACGTCCGGGGTGTACACGGACTTCCAGCGTTCTCCGGTCTCCGGGTTCCGGCTCCGGTGGAACTCCAGACCGGTCGCCATGTCCTCGGTGATGGAGTCGTACAACCCGCCGATCGACTGGAGAGCGCTGATTCTGACGGCGTTGTTGGTGCCCACGAACATGGGCGCGCCGTAACGGTTTCCGGCGCGTTGGATGAGGGCGTGGAAGAGGTACTGCTGGCTCTCGGAGAATTTGGTGACGGCCGATCCCGAGCTGCGGTAGTTCCCGTACACCTGGGGGCCCACCACGAATGCCACGTCGGGGTCGCGGAAGTAGCCGAGCATCCGCTCGCAGAAGTCCGGCAGCGGAACGTGGTCGGTGTCCACGGACACCCAGAACTCGTAGTCGTCGCCGTGGGCCTGGAGCCAGGCGTTGTAGTTGCCGTGCTTGGTCCCGGCGCGGAACCGGCCCTTCGGCCGGTTCCAGTGCGGCCGGCCGGCGCGGGTGAAGTGGCGCACGCCCAGCTCGGCGCAGAGCTCCCGCATTGCAGGATCGTTTCCCTCGTCCAACAACCAGACGTCGTACGGTCCGTTGTGCCGGACGGCCCGCGCCGCCGTCAGCGTGGCCCGGACCATCTCCGGCGGCTCCTTGCCCGGCACGCAGGTGGTGAGGAAGGCGACCCGGGTGCCGGGCGCCGGCGTCACCGGGACCGGGTCGCGGGCGACCAGCGTGGCGTGGGTGTTGGAGACGACGTTGACCAGCCGGAACACCTCGACGACGGCGATGATGCCGATCATCACCTTGTCGCCGAGCAGCACCAGGGAGTTCGTCTCGTCCAGCCGCTCGGGCCAGTGCTCCGGCAGCAGCAGCCAGACCAGCAGCACCGCCTCCACCACGGGGGCGGCCATCAGCAGCAGCGCGGCGCGGATCCGGTGCGGCTCGCGGCGCAGCAGGCTGCGGTACCGGACGCGGTAGGGGGCCGCGGGGGGCGGCTCGTACGGGGCGGCTGTCGGGGCGGGGTTCTGCGGGGTGGCCGTCGGGGCGGGGCCGTACGAGGTGGGGCCGTACGGGGCGGGGCTGTATGCGGTGGGGTCGTGCGGTCCGTCGTGGGAGGGCGGGTGTGGTGCGACCGGTTCGGGCCAGTAGACGCCGCCGCCGAGGTCGTCGTCCTCGTCCGGGTCGTACGCCGGGCCCGCGAGACGGCTGAAGTGGCCGTAGTCGTAAGGGGCTTCGGGTATGGGAAGGGCGCGCAGGGCGGCCTCGTCCAACTCCCCGGCACCTCGCCCGTGGGCCGTTCCGACGCCCTTGCGTCGTGAGAACGGCGGCGTGGTCATAGCTGCTCCCCCCGGAGTTCGCGCCTTGCGCGGCTCGCTCGGTTCACTCGGCTCGCTCGGCTCTTACGTGGGTCTGCCTCGACTCGGAGCCGTCCGGGTGGAACAGGGTGGAACCGGCCGGAATCAGCTGGGAACAGCTGGGAACAGCCGGAACCGGCTGGAACGAGACCCGGCGAACTGCGGTTCTCGGCAGTTCCCGGGCCGTCCGGCAGATTCGGCGTGTGCGACCGGTTCGGTTGTGCGTCGGTACGGCGGCCTCGAATCCGGGATCCCGATGCACTTTCCAGCTTCCCCTCCGGGTACGTCGGGATCCTTGGCCGCCTCAACTCTCCCTGAGCGCAACGGTGATCGCAACCAGTCCGGGAGATCGCCGTCGCCCAGGCATGAAGATGCCACGGTTTCCGGCCGATCCGGCGGGCGTTGGTGCTAATGCGGTGAATTCGCTCCGGCCCGGGCGGTCCATGGAACTCGGCTGCGGTGGAGGGCTGTTGCGGAGTTGCCCGTGGAGCCGTTCGCGGGGTCGCTGTCGTGTGCCGGTGGGGGCAGCGGAACGGCCGGACCGCCCCTCGGGGCGATCCGGCCGTCCGTACGGGGCCGGGCTGATCAGGCAGGCTGGTCAGAGCGGGGGCAGCAGGGGCGCGCCGGTCGCGGCCTGGACCTCGGCGAAGTCCACGCCCGGCGCCGTCTCCACCACCCGCAGCCCCTCCGGGGTCACGTCGACCACCGCGAGGTCGGTGACGATCCGGTCCACAACTCCCCGTCCGGTCGCGGGAAGTGACAGCTTCTCGACGATCTTCGGCGAGCCGTCCCGGGCGGTGTGCTCCATCACCACGATCAGCCGACGGGCCCCGTGCACCAGGTCCATCGCGCCGCCCATGCCCTTGACCATCTTGCCGGGGATCATCCAGTTGGCGAGGTCCCCGGCGGCCGACACCTGCATCGCGCCGAGCACCGAGACGTCGATCCGGCCGGCCCGGATCATGCCGAAGGAGAAGGCGGAGTCGAAGTACGAGGCGCCGGCGGCGACCGTCACCGTCTCCTTCCCGGCGTTGATCAGGTCGGCGTGCTCGGCACCCTCCTCCGGGTACGGGCCGACGCCGAGGATGCCGTTCTCCGAGTGGAGCACCACCTCGACGCCCGGCGGGAGGTGGTTGGGGATCAGGGTCGGCAGACCGATGCCCAGGTTCACGTACTGGCCGTCGCGCAACTCGCGGGCGGCGCGGGCGGCCAGGGCGTTGCGGGGATCGAGAGCGGTGGCGGCGGCGGTGACGGGGGCGGCAGGGGTGCCGAGGGCGGTGGCGGCGGTGGTGGCGCGGACTGCGGTCTCGGTGGGCATCGGCTCAGGCCTCCTGGAGTGCGGGGCGGACGGTCCGGCGCTCGATGCGGCGGTCCTCGGGGTCGGCGGTCACCACCCGGTCGACGTACACCCCGGGCAGGTGCACCGCGTCCGGAGGGAGCTCGCCCGGTTCGACGATCCGGTCCGCCTCGACCAGGGTGATCCGGCCCGCCGCCGCGCAGAGCGGGTTGAAGTTCCGGGCGGCGGCGTGGAACACGCAGTTGCCGTGCCGGTCCGCCACCTCGGCCCGGACCAGCGCGAAGTCCGCCGTGATCGCCTCCTCCAGCAGGTAGCGACGGCCGCCGAACTCCCGGACCTCCTTCGGCGGGGAGGCCAGGGCCACCGAGCCGTCGGCCGCGTAGCGCCACGGCAGCCCGCCCTCCTCGACCTGGGTGCCGACCCCGGCCGGGGTGAAGAACGCCGGGATGCCGGCGCCGCCCGCCCGGAGCCGCTCGGCCAGCGTGCCCTGCGGGGTCAGCTCCACCTCCAGCTCGCCGGAGAGGTACTGCCGGGCGAACTCCTTGTTCTCCCCGACGTACGAGGAAGTCATCCGGGCGATCCGGCCCGCCCGCAGCAGCAGGCCCAGCCCCCAGCCGTCCACTCCGCAGTTGTTCGAGACCACCCGCAGTCCGGTGGCGCCGGAGTCCACCAGGGCGCCGATCAGCGTGCTGGGGATGCCGCAGAGGCCGAAGCCGCCGACGGCCAGCACCGCGCCGTCGGGAACGTCCCCGACGGCGTCGGCGGGGGAGTCCAGGACCTTGTCCAAGGGGTCACCTCGTGAGGGAGTGGGCGGAGGGGGTGGAAGAGGAAGGGGCGGAGCGCGGCCGGGGTGGTACGGCGGACGGGGCAGGTGGGACGGGCAGCTGGGACGGGCTTGTGGGAGGGGCGGCCGGCGGGTTCGGCCGCCGCGCGGAGCCCGTGGCCGTACCAGGCCGGGCTGGGGTCCTGCCTGGACCGGACCGGGGTCGGGCACGCCGCTGGGGTTGGCTGCCGCCGGACGGGCTCCGCGCCCCTCCACCGTCACCGGGCAGGGGTGGGCACAGCCATGGCGGCTACCCCCATGGGTGGGCGCGGAGCCGTGTCGGCGGGCCACACCCGGGCGCCCGGGGGACGGCGGCGGGCCGACGGTATGTCGACCGGAGCCACATCCCGACCGGCTGATACGTCGACCGGGCACATGTCGCCGTTCCCACCGCACACCTACGGTTCCCGCATCCACCCGCCGCACTTCAGGAGTCGGTCATCATGCGCAGCTCGACAAACCCCTCCAGGACCGCCTCCGGCGTTCGCCTGGGCGACTCCCTGACCGGTGGCCCGGCCCGGAAGCTCGCCGCCCTCGCGGCCTGCGTCCTGCTGGCCTCGGGCTGCGCCAAGGCCGGTACGGCCGGGACGAGCGCGGCGGACGGTGGATCGAAGGGCCCGATCAAGGTCGGCCTGGTGTACTCCAAGACCGGGCCGCTGGCCGCCTACGGCAAGCAGTACCTGGAGGGCTTCAAGGCCGGCCTGAGCTACGCGACCAAGGGCACCGGCGCGGTCGACGGGCACAAGATCGAGTTCGAGGAGCAGGACGACGCCGGTGACCCGGCCAAGGCGGTGTCCGCCGCCAAGGACCTGATCGGCAAGGGCTACAAGGTGCTGGCCGGTTCCACCGCCTCCGGTGTGGCCCTCCAGGTCGGTCCGATCGCCGCCCAGAACAAGGTGCTCTTCATCAGCGGCCCGGCCGCCGCCGACAAGGCCACCGGTCTGAACAAGTACACCTTCCGTTCCGGCCGCCAGTCCTACCAGGACATCAAGACCGCGGCCTCGTTCATCGGTGACGCCAAGGGCAAGAAGGTCACCGTGCTCGCCCAGGACAACGCCTTCGGCCAGGCCAACGTGGCCGCCGTGAAGGCGCTGCTCGGCGCCGAGGGCGCGACGGTCGACCAGGTGCTCGCCCCGCCGAGCGCCACCGACCTCACCCCCTTCGCCACCCAGGCCAAGACCGCCAAGCCCGACCTTCTGTTCGTCGCCTGGGCCGGCGACACCGCCTCGGCCCTGTGGACCGCGCTCAACCAGCAGGACGTGTTCGCCGACACCAAGGTCGTGACCGGCCTCGACCTGGCCGCCTCCTACCCGCTGTTCGGCCCGGCCGCCGAGAAGATCTCCTTCCTGAACCACTACTTCGACGGCGCCGCCGGCACCCCGGTGGAGAAGGCCATGACCGATGCCGTCACCGCTGCCGGAGGGAAGACGGACATCTTCACCCCGGACGGCTTCACCGCCGCCCAGATGATCGTGCACGCCGTCGAGTCCAACCACGGCTCCGCCGACGACACCTCGGCCCTGGTCAAGGCCCTGGAGGGCTGGAGCTTCGACGGGGTGAAGGGGAAGACCACGGTCCGCGCCGAGGACCACGCCCTGCTCCAGCCGATGTTCCAGGTGCGGCTGACCGGCAGCGGTGCCGCCGCCAAGCCCTCGGTGGAGAAGACCCTGACCGCGGACGAGGCGGCACCCCCGGTCACCCCGATGGCGGGCTGATCCCGATGCCCGCCCGCACCACGTCGACTCCTTCCGCCTCCTCGGCTGCCTCCGCCGCGTCCACCTCGTCCGCGCGGTCCTCCGCGTCCTCCTCTCCGGTGCTGCGTCTGGACGGGCTCGGCTGGGCCGTCCGCGGCGTGCCGATCGTCGAGGACGTCTCCTTCTCGGTCGGCGAAGGCGAGTTCATCGCCTTCATCGGGCCCAACGGCGCCGGCAAGACCTCCCTCTTCAACCTGATCTCGGGCATCTACCCGGCGACCCACGGCAGCCTCCACCTCGACGGCGCGGACATCACCGCCGAGACGGTGCACGCCAGGGCCCGCCGCGGGCTCGGCCGCACCTTCCAGACCTCCTCCCTCTGGCCGGGGATGACCGTCGCCGACCACGTCCGCCTGGCCGCCCAGGCGGCGGCCGGGCCGGGTGCCTCGTACCGGCTCTGGCGCCGCGCCGACCGCTACGAGCAGCAGCTGGCCGACACCCTGGAACGCACCGATCTCACCCACCGCGCGGACACCCTGGCCAGTGCGCTCTCGCACGGGGAGAAGCGCAAGCTGGAGCTGGCCGTCCTGCTGGTCTCGGAGCCCCGGCTGATCCTGCTGGACGAGCCGATGGCCGGAGTCAGCGCGGAGGAGGTGCCCGCCCTCACCGAGCTGATCCGTTCCGTGCACCGTGACCTGGGCCGGACCGTCCTGATGGTCGAGCACCACATGGACGTCCTGCTCGGCCTCGCCGACCGGCTCGCGGTGATGCACCACGGCACGCTGCTCGCCCTGGACACCCCCGAGGCCGTGATGGCCGACCCGACCGTTCAACAGGCCTACCTGGGTGAGGCGTTGTGACCTCCTCTCCGTTCTCCGCTCAGCGCCCCGCTCCTTCGGCGCACTCCGCCTCCTCTCCGTCGTCCGCGTCCTCGCCGTCGTCCGATGCCGAACCCCTCCTCTCCGTCCGCGATCTGCGGGTGGTCATCGACGGGCTGCACATCCTGCACGGCGTCGACTTCGACGTGGCCCCCGTCGGGGTGACCGCGCTCCTCGGCCGCAACGGCGCCGGGAAGACCACCACCGTCAAGGCCGTCATGGGCCTGGTGCCGCGCACCGGAAGCATCCGGCTGTCCGGCTCCGAACTCTCCTCCCTTCCCACGCATCTGGTCGTTCGTCATGGCATCGGCTACGCGCCCGAGGACCGGGGGATCTTCGCCGGCCTCACGGTCGCCGAGAACCTCCGCCTCGCCGAGCGCGCTGCCGGGAGTGGGAGCGGGAGTGGGAGTGGCGGCGAGGCCGGTGAGCCCAACTACGCACTCGTCCACGAGCTCTTCCCCGAACTCAAGCAGCGGGCCGGGCAATTGGCCGGGACGCTCTCCGGCGGCCAGCAGCAGATGGTGGCGATCGGCCGGACGCTGCTCAACCGCAACCGGTTGATCATCGCCGACGAGCCCACCAAGGGCCTGGCCCCGAAGATCGTCGCCGAGGTGGCCGAGGTGCTGGCGCGTGCGGCCGAGGCCGTGCCCGTCCTCCTGGTCGAGCAGAACCTCGCCCTCGTCCGCCGGCTGGCCGGAACCTGCGCCGTCCTGGCCGACGGCCGTACCGCCCACCGCGGAGACACCGCCGAGCTGTTGGCCGACGAGGAGGCCGCCCGCCGCCTGCTCGGCGTCGGCTCCCGTCACCCGCTCGCCGGCGGGCCCCGGCCCGCCGCCGCCCCGGCCGCCCCGGCCGCCCCGGCCGCCCCTGTCGTCACCGCCGAGGTGAAGCCCTGATGGACACTGTCGTCCTCCTTTTCTGTACCGGACTCGGTCTCGGTGCGCTGTACTTCCTGGTCGCCTCCGGTCTGTCGCTGATCTTCGGTCTGATGGACGTGCTCAACTTCGCGCACGGCGCCCTGCTCTCGATCGGCGCCTACGCCACCTGGTGGGCCGGTGCCGAGGCCGGTCTCTCCTTCTGGCTCGCGGTGCCGTTCGGCACCCTGGTCGGAACGGCCGCCGCCGTCCTGCTGGAGCTCTTCCTGATCCGGCCGCTCTACAGCCGGCCGCGCGACCAGATCCTTGCCACCGTCGGGGTCGGGCTCGCCGTACCCGCCCTGCTGATGGGGATCTGGGGCGCGGACTCCCGCCCCTTCCCGCAGCCGGAGCTGCTGTCCGGCACCTGGCACGTGCTCGGGGCGACCGTCCCGGTCAACCGCTTCGTGCTGGTGGCCGCCGCCGCCCTGCTGCTGCTCGCTCTTCGGTTGTTCCTCGCCCGCACCCGCTACGGGCTGATCGTCCGGGCCGGCGTCGAGGACCGGGCGATGGTCACGGCGCTCGGCATCGACGTCCGGAAGGCGTTCACCCTCGTCTTCGCCCTCGGCGGGGCGGCCGCCGCACTCGGTGGCGCCCTCGGCGGCCTCTACTTCGGTTCGGTCAATCCCGGCCAGGGGACCGGCCTGCTCATCTTCGCCTTCGTCGTCGTGGTGATGGGCGGCATGGGCTCCGTGACCGGAGCCGCCGTCGCCTCGGTGGGCGTCGGCCTCGTCCAGCAGTTCGCCAACTACTACACCGGCGCCGGGCTCGGCGACCTCTCGGTCGTCGTCCTGCTCGCCGTGCTGCTTCTCGTCCGACCCCGTGGACTCACCGGGAGGCTCGCGTGAGCGCCGAAACACCGATCACGAGCACCGGTGGCCCCGCGGCCGGCCGCAGCGCCGCCGCTCCGGCAGGGGGGACTGACACCAGCCCTGCCGTGACCACCATGTCAGCAGAGGGGACTGACACCAGCTCCACCGACACCGCCACTGTGGCAAGGGGGACTGACACCGGCCTCGCCGAGACCCATTGTGAACACAGGGCCGAGTCCGGCGCCATCCCTCGAACGGGTGATCCAGTCACTAATCGCTGGACTGGCGTGCACAGAGCGCTACGCTGGTGGCCGATCGCTCTGCTGATCACGCTCCTTGTCGCCCCATACAGTGCGCTTCCCGTCCCGGGACTGCTCGACGGCCCGCTCGGCAGCCCCGGAAGCCTCCAACTGCTCGCCCTGTGCCTCCTCTACGGCGGGCTCGCCACCGGTTACGACCTCCTGCTCGGTCGGACCGGACTGCTCTCCTTCGGCCACGCGCTCTACTTCGCGACCGGCCTCTACGCCACCGACCTCGGCATGCTGGAGCTGCGACTGCCGTTCGCCGCCGCCGCGGTGTTCGGCGTCTCCTGCTCCGTCCTGCTGGCCCTGCTGCTCGGCTCGGTCAGCCTGCGCGTCACCGGCATCGGCTTCTCCATGGTCACCCTCGCCTTCGCCCAGGCCGGCTCGATCCTCGTCCAGCGCAACCCCGGTGGCGCCACCGGTGGCGAGGAGGGCCGGTCCGCCCCGGCCGACCTGCTGCCCTCCGGCCTGCTCGGGATCGAGAACACCGCCAACCTCTACTGGATCGCCGTCGGCTACCTGGTGCTGACGGTCGCCGCGGTCCACTGGGCCGTCAAGTCCCCGATCGGCCGGGTCTGGGAGGGCATCAAGGAGAACGAGCGCCGGGTCGAGGTGCTCGGACTGCGGCCGTACGGCTACAAGTTGGTCGCCTTCGTGCTGGCCGGCGGACTCGCCGGGCTGGGCGGGGTGGTCTACCTGCTGCTGACCGGTGGCGCCACCCCGCAGGCCGCCACCTCGGACGCCACGCTCGCGCTCCTGGTCATGGTCGTCCTCGGCGGCTCCGGCACCCGCTGGGGGCCGCTGCTCGGCGGTGTCCTCTACACCTGGGCGAGCCACCGGCTCGGCGACCTCGCCAACTCGTCGGCCGTCGCCGACCTTCCGGCGGTGCTGCGCGTGCCGCTCTCCCAACCCCTGTTCCTGCTGGGCGCCCTGTTCGTCGCCGTGGTCTACCTGCTGCCCGGCGGCCTGGCTAGACTGCCTGCCCGCATCCGATCCGCCCGCACCGGCCGTTCCGCCCCGGCGCCGGCCGGCCTCGGAACCGCCCACCCCACCGGAGGTACCCCCGCGTGAGCCAGTCGCCGCTGAAGCCCGAGGAGTTGACCGTCCCCGTGCCCGGTGGGGACCTGGCCGTCCTGCGCTGGCCCGCCGAGGACCCGCAGGCCCCGACGGTCGTGGCGGTGCACGGCATCACCGCCAACGGCCTCGCCTGGTACGAGGTCGCCCGCCGGCTCGCCGGCCGGGTCACCCTGCTCGCGCCCGACCTGCGGGGCCGCGGCGCCAGCCGCTCGGTCACCGGACCGTACGGACTGGCCCGGCACGCCGACGACGTGGCCGCGCTGATCGGCGCGCTCGGCTCGGGGCCCGTCACGGTGGTCGGCCACTCGATGGGGGCCTGGGTCACCGCCCTGGCCGCCGTCCGGCACCCCGACCTGGTCCGCCGCGTCCTGCTGGTCGACGGGGCGGTGACCTTCCCGCTGCCGCAGGGCGTCCGCGAGGAGGACGCCCTGGCCGCGGTGCTCGGCCCCGCGCTGGCCCGGCTGTCCACGACCTTCCCGGACCGGGAGGCCTACCGGGAGTTCTGGCGCGGGCACCCCGCCTTCGCCGGCGAGTGGACCGAGGGGATCGACGCCTACACCCAGCGCGACCTGGTCGGCGCGGAGCCCGAACTGCGCTCCTCCTGCGTGCTGGAGGCCGTGCAGGCCGACGGTGCCCAGGTCCTGCTGGACGAGGACGCGGCCGCCGCCGTGCACCGGCTGCCCTGCCCGGCCGACCTGATCTGGGCCGAGCGCGGCCTGTTCGACGAGCCGCAGGGCCTCTACGACCACGAGCGGATCGGGCTGGCCGGGCTGGACCGGGAGCGGGTTCCGGCCTCGCCGGTGCCGGACACCAACCACTACTCGATCCTCTGGGGCGAGGCCGGGGCGGACCGCATCGTCCGCATCCTGCTCGCGGACGCCCTCACTGCCGGGTAGCCGATCCGCCCCGGAACGCCGACCGGGAACCGATCAGGACGCAGACCGGAACGCCGACGGCCGGCGGGGGCCCGCACCCCCGCCGGCCGCCGCCGGTGCCCCGTCCCGCCGCTCCCCGGCGGGTCAGCCCGCCGTGCCGAGGAAGCTCTCCCAGCCGCCCGCCGGCGCCTGGCCGACGTTGAGCGAGCGCAGCTTGCGCAGGGTGGACTGGTCCTGCACCTCCAGCCACTCGACGAGCTGCTTGAAGGAGACCAGTCGGACGTCGGGCTTGCCCGCGATGGTCTTGAGGGTCTCCTCGACGGCGTCCATGTAGATGCCGCCGTTCCACTGCTCGAAGTGGTTGCCGACGAAGAACGGCGCGCGGTTGCCGTTGTACGCGCGCTCGAAGCCCGCCAGGTAGGAGTTGGTGGCCTGGGTGCGCCAGTCGCCGTACTTGGCCGGGTCGCCCTTGGTGCTGCCGGCGGACTGGTTGGCCAGGATGTTGTAGTCCATCGACAGGACCTGGAAGGTGTGCCCGGGGAACGGGATGGACTGCAGCGGGAAGTCCCAGACCTTGCCGTCCTGCACCTTCTGCGGCCATATCTGCAGGCCGCCCGAGGAACTGGCGTCGTACTTCCAGCCCAGCTTGGCGATGGTCGGCAGCAGCGCCTTCTGGCCCTCCAGGCACGGGGTGCGGCCGCCGATCAGCTCCTTCTTGTAGTCGAAGGGGAGCGGGTCGACATCGGTGAAACCGGTGTTGGTCCGCCACTGGGTGACGAAGCCGATCGCCTGGTCGATCTCGCTCTGCCAGTCCTCCGGGGTCCACACGTTGACCCCGTTCTTGTCCGGACGGCTGGAGCAGAAGTGCCCGTTGAAGTGGGTGCCGATCTCGTGCCCGGCCAGCCAGGCCTGGCTGACGAGCTTGAGCGTGCTCTTCACCGCGCCGTCCGACAGGTACGGGATGTCGGAGGCGCCGACCGAGTGCTTCGGCGGGTGGTAGAGGTCCGCCTTGCCCTTGGGCAGGGCGTAGATGCCCGAGAGGAAGAAGGTCATCGTGGCCTTGTGCTGCTCCGCCAGCTTCAGGAAGCGGGGGAACTGGCCGTCCTCGGTGCCGCCGGCGCCGTCCCAGGAGAAGACCACGAACTGGGGCGGCCGCTCGCCCGGCTTGAGCTTCTCGGGCTTGGGCTGGTTCGGCTGCGGGCCGGTGTCCGCGTTGGAACCGTCGCCGATCGGGGTGCCCTTGGGCACCACCGCCTGGGTGGGGTCGCCGCTGCCGCCCTGGGTGGTGCTCGCGCCGCCGGGGCCGGGGGAGGGGGAGCCCTGGCCCGAGCCGGACCCGCCGCTGGAGCAGGCCGCGACCGCGCCGAGGGCCGCGGTCGCGGCGGTTGCGCTGAGCACCGTCCTGCGCGAGATGCTGGTCATGGTCTCCCCTGGGTGCCGATACCGGTGGTGAGGGCGGCCCGCGGCCGCACCGGTCAAATCGGGCAATTGATGAATATTCCGCCGTTAGCATGTCATGTCGCCGCAGCGGCCACCAAGGTCGCCGAGCGCTGACGACTCTCAACACGCCGGGCGCGTACGGCTGGGCTGCGGGGATGCCTCGACTGTTGCCGTCCTGTGACGCTTCCCGCCCCGTGCGGTCCGGTCAGTACGCTACCGCCGGTCGGTCCGCTCCCCGCCGGAGTTCGTCAGCGTTCGGCCCGGTTGGTCGCCCTTTTGGGAAAACTTTTGCCCCTTGCTGGGCCGGGCAGCCCGAAGCCCGCTATGGGGCCGCTCCGGGCGGGCCGGGAGGGAGGGGAAAAGAGGGAGAGAAGGGGGAGAGGCGGCCGGGAGGGCCGTCAGAGCGCGGCGAGTCGCCGGGTGCGGCGCACCATGCGCGCGATCGCGGTGCTGATGGCGGTGGCCGCCGCGCAGGAGACCACGAGGCTCAGCCAGGCGGTGTTGAACCAGTGGCTGTTCAGCCAGCCCAGCGTCACGATGTAGGCGGCCCAGACCAGTGCCGCCAGTGCCGACCAGTGCAGGAACCGGTGCGGATGGGCGGGGGAGTGGCCGATGGCCAGGTCGAGGACGGTCCGGCCGGCCGGGACGAACCGCGCGACCACCACCATCGCGGCGGCCGCTCCGTGGGGGCGTTCGATCAGGGCCTCCTGGACCCGGGTCACGCTGGCCGCCAGTTTCGGGCGCCGGGCGAGCCGGCGGTGCAGCACCGGGGCACCGCGCCGGGCCAGGTTCAGCAGCAGGAGGTCGCCCAGGAAGGAGGCCACCGCCACGCCCAGTCCGAGCATCAGGGGCGCGCCGTTGATCTGCGAGGTCTTGAGCACGGCCAGGATGACCAGCGTCCCGCTGGGGATGAACGGCAGGAGGGCGTCCCCGAGCACGGCGACGAGCGCCAGCGCGCAGATCCACGAGGATCCGATCGCGGCCACGAAGTTCAAGACCCTTTACTCCCTCCGTGCCTCCCGGGGGAGCAGGTGGCTGCAGGGGTCAACGCTAGCGCCTCGACTTTTCATGCCATGAAGCACCCCGGTATGGCATGGATCACGAGTGCTGATTCCGGCCGTGCCCCGAGGCGGCGGGCCGTGTGTCCGGGCCGTATGTCCGGGTCGGCCGGGGTGAGGGGCACCCGGGCGGCGGAGGGCCGCCGAAACCGAACGAGCCCCCGGGGCGGGGTGCCGCGCCGAGGGCTCGCAGTGATCGTCCGGTGCTGGTCCAGCCCGACGATCTTGCTGGTGGAGTGCGGATCCCGCTCCGGCGGTCCGCCTCTGGGCCCAAGCCTGCCGGACGCCGACCCCCGGTCGCGAGGGCCCGGGCTGGCGACTTCCGGCGCTGGCGGGAAGTCGCCAGCCGTGTTCGCCCACTGGCTCTCCGTCAGCCGAACGGTCGGTCGGACGCCCGTGCGAAATGGCCGAAACCCACTCGGACCGTGGCCGGACGACATCCCCGAGGCGGGAACAGCGAGCCCCCGGCCGTGGTTGACCCCGGTCGGCGACAGCGACCGGCGGACCACCCGGGCCCGCGCGGCCGGCCACGACGGCCGGCTCAAGGACGGCGGCCAGGAGGGCGGACGGGATGACCACCGAGGACCAGCAGGAGCACGGGGCCGAACCGGCGGCCGACACGGCGATCCGGGGCACCGCCCGGGGAACGGCACCCGCCCCGCTCTCCATCCTCGACCTGGCCACGGTCGGCGTCGGCCACACGCCCGCCGAGGCCCTCGCCGCCACCACCGAACTGGCCCGCCGGGCCGAACAGTGGGGCTACCACCGCTTCTGGGTGGCCGAGCACCACGGCATGCCCGGAGTGGCCAGCTCCACCCCCGCCGTCCTGCTCGCCCACCTCGGGGCCAACACCACCACGCTGCGGCTCGGCTCCGGCGGCGTCATGCTCCCCAACCACGCCCCGCTGGCCATCGCCGAGCAGTTCGGCCTGCTGGAAGCCCTGCACCCCGGGCGGATCGACCTCGGACTCGGCCGCGCCCCCGGCACCGACCAGGCCACCGCCCGGGCGCTGCGCCGCGGCCTCGCCGAAGGCGCGGACGACTTCCCGCAGCAGCTCGCCGAGCTGACCCACTTCCTCGACGGCGACTTCCCGGACGGCCACCCGTACGCCCGGCTGACGGCCGTCCCCAAGGGCGAGGGCCGCCCGCCGGTCTGGCTGCTCGGCTCCTCCGGCTTCAGCGCCCAGCTGGCGGGCCGCCTCGGCCTCCCGTTCGCCTTCGCCCACCACTTCAGCAGCGCCAACACCGTCCCGGCGCTGGACCTCTACCGCTCGTCCTTCCGCCCCTCCGCCGTGCTCGCCGAGCCGTACGCGCTGATCGGCGTGAGCGCGGTCGCCGCCGACGACGAGCCCTCGGCCCGGCGCCTCGCCCGCTCCGCGGCCCTCGGCATGCTCCGCCTGCGGCGCGGCAACCCCGGCCCGATCCCCACCCCGCAGGAGGCCGAGGAGTACCCGTACAGCCCGGTCGAGGCCGACTTCATCGACAGCTGGCTCGACAACGTCGTGCTCGGCGACCCGGGCCGGGTCGCCGACGGGCTGGAGGCCCTGCGCAAGCGGACCGGCGTGGACGAGCTGATGGTCACCTCCCACATCCACGGCCACGAGGCCCGGCTCCGCTCGTACGGCCTGATCGCCGAGGCGTACGGCCTGATGGCGACGGCGTGACGGCTGCGGCCTGACGGCTGTGGCGGGACCGACGGCCTGCGGTCCTGCTACAGCCGTGACCGCCGCCGGGAGGCCCGACGCCGCGCCCCGGGCCGGCCGGGGCGCGGGCCGAGCGCCACGCGGTGGTGGGCCACAC
>NZ_JBHVEU010000162.1:0-17359 GCF_042802075.1 Kitasatospora sp. NPDC057518 | reverse complement strand
CGGCGACCCTGCGGACGGTTCTCACGTCGTTCACGGGATCAGCTTGCCCGGGTTGAGGATGCCCGCCGGGTCGAGTTCGGCCTTGACGGCGCGCAGGACGCGCACGCCGAGGTCGCCGATCTCCTCGGTCATCCAGGGCCGGTGGTCGGCGCCGACGGCGTGGTGGTGGCTGATGGTGCCGCCGGCGCGGAGGATGGCGTCCCCGGCGGCGCGCTTGGCGGCGCCCCAGCGGGTGAGCGGGTCCTCGCCGAGGGCGGCGACGACGGTGAAGTAGAGCGAGGCGCCGGTCGGGTAGACGTGCGAGACGTGGCAGAGCACCAGGGAGCCGGGCAGGGCGCCGGTGAGCGCCTCGGTGACGGCGGCCCGCAGGGCCGGCAGCCGGCTCCAGGAGGCCGCGGTCTCCAGGGTCTCGCACAGCGCGCCCGCGGCGAGCAGCGAGTCGCGCAGGTAGGGGGCGCTGAACCGGCCGTGCTCCCAGGCCCGGGCGGGGCCCTCGCCGAGCGAGGTTCCGCCGGCGGCGAGCAGGGCGTCGCGGGTGAGCTGCTGCCGGGCGGCGACCTGGGCGGCGCCGCCCTCGAAGACGGTGACGGCCAGGCAGCCGCTGACCGCCGGGGCGCCGCCGATCTGCTCGGTCATGGCCAGGTTGATCATGGTCTCGGCCTCGTCGGAGAGCCGGATCACGGTCGGGCCGGTGCCCTGCTGCTCGACGGCGCGCAGCGCGGCCGTGCCGGTGGCGAAGTCGGGGAAGCTCCACGCCTCGTACGCCTTGACGGCGGGCAGCGGGTGGACGCGCAGCCGGACGGCGGTGATCACGCCGAGGGTGCCCTCGGAGCCGAGGAAGAGCTGGCGCAGGTCGGGGCCGGCGGCGGAGGCGGGGGCGCGGCCGAGGTCGAGCACCCCGGCCGGGGTGACGACGCGCAGCCCGCGCACCATCTCGTCGAAGCGCCCGTACCCGGCGGAGTCCTGGCCGGAGGAGCGGGTGGCCGCGAAGCCGCCGATGGTGGCGTAGCGGAAGCTCTGCGGGTAGTGGCCGAGCTCCCAGCCGCGCTCGGCAAGCAGCTCCTCCGCGGCCGGGCCGGTGAGGCCGGCGCCGAGGACGGCCTCGCCGGAGGTCTCGTCCAGGTCGAGCAGCTGGTCGAAGCGGCGCAGGTCGAGGGAGACGACGGCGGCGAGGCCGCCGCGCTCGGGGTCGAGGCCGCCGACCACGCTGGTGCCGCCGCCGAACGGGACGACGGCGATGCGGCGTTCGGCGCACACCGCGAGGACGGCGGCGACCTCCTGCTCGCTGCCGGGCAGCACGACGGCGTCGGGGGCGTCCTGCGCCTCGCGGCTGCGGCGGCGCAGCAGGTCCGGGGTGGACTTGCCGCCGGCGCGCGGCAGCCGGTCGGCGTCGGCGGCGCTGACGTGCTCCTTGCCGACCGCGCCGGCCAGCGCGTCGAGGTCCTCGGCGGAGAGTCGGGACGGGTGCAGGACGACCTCGTCGGCGCTCGGCCCGGGGGCGGCGTCGCCGGTGACGCCGAGGGCGGCGGCGAGCAGTCCCTTGATGTCGGCGGACAGCTCCTTGGCCAGGGCCGGGTCGCCCCAGGCGTCCCACTTCATCGGGGGGAGCGGAAGTGCGGCGCCGGCCGGTCCCGCTTGCGTCTCAGGTGCCATGCGTTACAGTTTCACACATCATGTCAAGTAGTAACGACGAGCCCGAGACGCCGGGCCAGACCCACGGGGGCACCGGCCAGGCCCCGGGGGCCCGCAGCACCGACGACGCGATCCTGGACGCCGCCGCCGACCTGATGGTCCATCTCGGCGTGCGCCGCACCCAGCTCGCCGAGATCGCCCGCCGTGCCGGGGTCAGCCGGCCTACCGTCTACCGCCGCTGGCCGGACGTCCGGGCGGTGATCGGCGCGCTGCTCACCCGGGAGATCCTGGCCACCCTGGAGGCCGCCGTGCCGACCGGCCGGGACCGGGAGGCCTTCGTCGAGCGGACCGTGGAGATCGCCGTCCGGCTGCGCGACCACCCGGTGATCGGCGCGCTGCTGCGCTCCGACGACTCCGACCTGCTGCTCGAGTACGTCGTCGAGCGGCTCGGCGCCAGCCAGCGCGGCCTGCTGGAGGCACTGCGCACCGGCATCGAACAGGGCCAGGCGCACGGCTCGATCCGGGAGGGCGAGCCGCTCGAACTGGCCGCCATGGTCCTGCTGACAGCCCAGTCCACCGTCCAGTCGCACCGCATGGTCGCCTCCCTGCTGCCCGAGGCGGCCTGGCGGCGCGAACTGGCCAGAGCACTGAACGGATACCTCGCGCCATGACCCCCACCGAAGGCCCGCACACCGGTCCGCACTCCAGCTCGCACGCCGGTCCGTCCTCCGGTTCGCACGCGGGCCCGTACACCGGTCCGCACGCCGGGACCTCCCGCCTCAACGCCGTCCGAAGGGCGGCGGAGCTGGAGGCGCTCGGCGACGACGCCCGGATCGACCTCCTGGTCATCGGCGGCGGCGTCACCGGCGCCGGAGTGGCCCTGGACGCGGCCTCGCGCGGCCTGCGCACGGTGCTGGTCGAGGCCCGGGACCTCGCCTTCGGGACGAGCCGATGGAGTTCCAAGCTGGTGCACGGCGGCCTGCGCTACCTCGCCTCCGGGCGGATCAAGGTGGCCCGGGAGAGCGCGGTGGAGCGCGGCGTGCTGATGACCCGCACCGCTCCGCACCTGATCCGCGCACTGCCCCAACTGGTGCCGCTGCTCCCGGACCTGCTGCGCCCCGGCCAGGCCGCGCTGATCCGTACCGGCTTCCACGCCGGGGACGCGCTGCGCCTGACGGCCGGCACCCCGGGCGCGCTGCTGCCCCGGGTGCGCCGGATCGACGCCGACCGGACCCGCCGGCTGGTGCCGGGCGTGCGGACGGACGGGCTGCGCGGCGCGCTGGTCGCCCACGACGGCCAACTCGTGGACGACGCCCGGCTGGTGGTCGCACTGGCCCGGACCGCCGCGCAGTACGGTGCGAGCGTGCTGACCAGGGTGCGCGCCGAGCAGGTCACCGGCACCTCGGCCCGGCTGGTCGACACCCTGACCGGGCGGGAACTCACCGTCCGGGCCGGCGCGGTGGTCAACGCCACCGGCGTCTGGGCGGGCGAGGTGGACACCTCGATCCGGCTCCGGCCCAGCCGGGGCACCCACCTGCTGGTGGACGCGAAGGCCCTCGGCAACCCGACCGCCGCCCTCACCGTGCCGGTGCCCGGCTCCACCAGCCGCTTCGTCTTCGCCCTCCCGCAGCAGCTCGGCCGGGTCGCGATCGGCCTGACCGACGAGGACGCCCCGGGCCCGATCCCGGACGAGCCGCAGCCCACCGAGGCCGAGTGCTCCTTCCTCCTCGACACCGTCAACGCCGCCCTCGCCACCGCCCTGACCAGGGCGGACGTGATCGGCGCCTACGCCGGGCTGCGCCCGCTGATCGACACCGGGGACGGCAGCACCGCCGACATCTCCCGCGAGCACGCGGTGCTGGAGAGCCCGTCCGGGGTGATCACCGTGGTCGGCGGCAAGCTCACCACCTACCGCCGGATGGCCGAGGACGCGGTGGACACCGCCGTCCGGCTGCGCGGCCTGCCCGCCCGCGCCTGCTGGACGGCCCGGCTGCCGCTGGTCGGCGCCCCCGGCCACGGGGACAGCCGCCCGCTGCCCGCCGGGGTCCCGGAGGGCGGAACCGCCGGGCGGGTGCCCGCCTCACTGCTCGCCCGCCACGGCGGCGCGGCCCACGAGGTGCTGGCGGCCGGAGAGTTGACGCCGATCGCCGAGGGCCTGGACGTGACCCGCGCCGAGATCGCCTACGCCGTCAGCCACGAGGGCGCGCTGGACGCGGCCGACGTGCTCGACCGCCGCACCAGGATCGGGCTGGTCGCGGAGGACGCCGAGCGCGCAAGGAAGGCGGTCGAGGAGATCGTCGAGGGGACCGTCGAGGAGCGTGCCGGGCGGCGTCAGGACGGCTGAGCGGCCCGGGGGAAGGGGGCGAGGTCCGGCTCCACCCAGGTGGTCCGGGCCTGCTCGCCCGCGAGCGTCCCGGGCCGGTAGTGGCGGGTGAGCAGCTCCTTGTCGAGCAGCTCGGGGTGGCGGGCCGCGAACGTGTCGAAGTCCGGTGCGGCGTCGGCGTGGTGGGCCACCAGCTCGACCCAGGCGCGGGTCATGGTGACGTGGAACTTCTGCGGTGCGCCCGCCTTGGCGGCCGTGCGCCGGATGCCCTCGCCGACCAGGGTGAGGGCCTCGTCGGCGCCGTGGCGGCGCACCGCGAGCCAGGTGAGCCGGACGTGCTGGCGGTGGCCGAAGCGCTCGGCGCCGGCCATCGCCTCGCCCAGGAGGGTGTCGAAGGCGTCAGGGGTCGCGGGGGTGGTCATGGGAGGGCTTTCGTCGTGGGGGTCCGGGCCGGTGGGTCCGGACGGTGGATCGTAAGGTTTGGTGCCATTTGCGGGCAAACCACCCGAACGGGTGGTTTCGGTGCACCGAAGGGGATCGCGGACGATCGAGGGTTGACCGAGGGGGTCGACCGTGCAGGGGAACGGGGTCTCCGGCTCCACGCCTTGGCGCGGCGGCCGTGGATGGGCGCGGTCGTGCGGAGGAGGCGGAATCAGCGCGCCGTGCGCTCGGGCATCGGGTGCTCGGCGCCGGACAGCTCCAGGACGCAGGAGAGCGGGTGCTCGGCCCGGCCGGTGCGGTCCAGCCGCACCGCGAGCGGCCTCGGCGGGGTCGGCGGCTCCTCGGCGACCTGGGCGGTGAGGGTCAGCGGATAGTCGCCGTGCCCGTGGACGCGGTGGAAGTCGCACTCCTTGCCGTCGACCAGCAGCTCGGTCTCGGTGATCCAGCCGGACCGGACGTTGACGGTCACCGAGTGCCCGCCCTGGTCGAGGTGGAAGCTGTACCGCTGGCGCATCGGGACCTCCGGCGACCGGGCCTGCGACGAGGGGAGACGGCGGCGAGCCGACGAGGGGGAACGGGGGAAGAGCGGACGAGGGGAAATCCACTGCCAGTCTAGGGCGGGAGGTCGCTAGGGTGCTCGGCATGCGGAGCACAGCGGGCGGCCTGCGGCCGTACGGGCCGGACGAGGAGGTGGCCGAGGACGAGTACGTCCTCGGCCTGTACCGGGTGCCGATCAAGGTGAGGACGGGGCGCGGGGCTGGCCCGGCGCCGGAGCCCGGGCGGCTGGAGGCCTGGGTCGACGGCGGCGCCCTGCGGGCCGTCCTGCGCCGTCTGGGTGCGCGGACCCTGCCCACCCTCGCCCGCCACGAGCCGGACCTCGACTTCAGCAGCCGGATCCGGCAGCCGTCGATGGCCGCGCTGGTCCGGGAGATCGAGCAGGTGGACCTGGCCCGGCTCCCGGCCGCCGAGCGCGAGGTGCTGGGCCTGCTGCTGGGCTGGGGCCGCAGGGCGACGGCCGAGAACGGTGCGCTGCGGATCGAGATCGACGCCGTGCGGTGACGCCCTGGCCGGGCCGGCGGCGGTTCCCGCGCAGGGTTCCCGTGTGCGACCCGGAGAAATTCCCGGGGTGGGCCCGCCTGCAGACGGATTCTCGTGATCTCTACAGTGTTGTAGATTCGTCCACAGGGAGAGATCAGAGGAGGGCATTGTGGGAGTTTCGCTGGCCAAGGGCGGCAACGTCTCGCTGAGCAAGGAGGCGCCCGGTCTGAGCGCCGTGATCGTCGGTCTCGGCTGGGACGTGCGTACCACCACCGGGGCCGACTACGACCTGGACGCCAGTGCGCTGCTGTGCAACGCGCTGGGCAAGGTGGTCTCGGACCAGCACTTCGTCTTCTTCAACAACCTGCGCAGTCCCGAGGGTTCGGTCGAGCACAGCGGCGACAACCTGACCGGCGGCGGAGACGGGGACGACGAGCAGATCAAGGTCGACCTGGACCGCGTCCCGGCCGACGTGGCCAAGGTGGTCTTCCCGGTGTCGATCTACGACGCCGACGCCCGGCTGCAGAACTTCGGCCAGGTGCGCAACGCGTTCATCCGGATCGTCAACCAGGCCAACGGCCTGGAGATCGCGCGCTACGACCTGACCGAGGACGCCTCGACCGAGACCGCGATGGTCTTCGGCGAGCTGTACCGCAACGGCAACGAGTGGAAGTTCCGCGCCATCGGCCAGGGCTACGCCTCCGGCCTGCGCGGCATCGCGACCGACTACGGCGTCAACGTCTGACCGTCGCCAGTCGGTAGTGGTCAACGCCCGTTCGCCCGAAGCGGGTCGACCGGGGTTCGGCAGTCACGGCCACGCGCTCAGTCGGTACGGCCGAGCGCGTGGCCGCCGAAACCCCCGCCGCCGGTGAACTGGTGGTGCCACCAGGCGGTCATGGCCGGTTCGTCCATCCCCGACCAGTCCGGCGCCGCGGTGACCTGGGCCCGGCCCAGGGTGCGGCCCAGCTCCACCAACTCCCGCCCGGCCGCCGTCCGTTCGCGGTCGTAGGCGGCCAGCAGAGCTGCCCAGGAGCCGGCCTCCCGCCCGGCCAGCTCGAAGGCGTGGGCGTCCTGGATCGCCTTCACCGCGCCGCTGGTGTTGTGCGGGCGCACCACGGTGGCCGCGTCCCCGCCGATCAGCAGCCGTCCGGCCGTCCGGGCCGGGGCCGCCAGGTCGTAGACCGGCTGGAGGAAGGTCCGTTCGCGCGGGGTCAGGGTGACCAGGCCGGCCCAGTACGGCGGCAGGTACCGCTCGGCGAGCCGGCGCAGCTCGTCCACCTGCGGGTCGGTGAGGCTGCCCGCCGGGATGCTGGTCGGGCCGTCCAGGCGCAGCCAGGCGGGGGTGGGGGCGTAGAAGACCCAGTTCACCTGGGTGCGGCCGGGCGCGACCCCGGGGATGCGGTAGATCACCACCTGGCCGCCTGGGTAGCAGGCGGTGATGCACTGCTCCTCCGGCCAGGGCGCCGCGCCGCCGGGCAGCTCGGCCAGCAGGGCGGCGTCGTAGCTGCCGCGCCAGCACACGTACCCGGCGTACTCGGGCTCGGCCTGCGGGCAGACGGCCTCGCGGACCACCGAGCGGTAGCCGTCGGCGCCGATCACCAGGTCGTACGTCTCGCGGCCGCCGTCCGTCTCGACCCAGGCGCCGTCCGTCTCGAGCCGGGCGTCGCCGGCCTCGGCCCGGGTGCCGTCCGGGCCACCGCCATCCGGTTCGCCCCCGCGCGGCTCGTTGCCGACGGCCGTCACGGTGGCACCCAGCCGGAACTCGACCTGCTCGGGCATCCGTTCACGCAGGGCCTGCCAGAGCACGCCCCAGTGGTGCGAGTGGAACGGGAAGGGCTGGGCCCAGAGCAGTCGCCCGCAGCCGTCCGGCCCGTCGCCCTCGCCGGCCGCGCCCCGGGCGACCCAGCGGCGGACGGTGAGGCGGTGGCGGCGGGTGTCCGCGTCGAGGTGTCCGGCCCGGACCAGTTCGTCGAAGCGGTCGTTGTGGGTGCACAGCCCCACGCCGCGGTCCTCCAGGTGCCCGGGGCTGCGTTCCAGCACCACCACCCGTTCCGCGCCGAGCCGGGCGGCCGCGCCGGCGAAGGCGCTCCCGGCGATGCTGCCCCCGACCACGGCCACCGAGCCACCGCGCACGGTCGCTCCTCTCCTGAGTCCCGAGCTTCGAGTCCGCGGCGTCCCCGCGATGCGATGTCCCCCCGCGACGCCCCCGCGATGTCCGGGACACGACGATACGCGTCCGGTCGGTCCCCGGCGCCGTGTTCGAGCCATCCGGAGGGCCCTCCCGGCGACCCTGGAGAGCCTTATGCAACTAGTTGCATACCCCGCCGCCCGTCCCCTACCCTGCGGTAACAACGCCCCCGGTCCACAACGCCCCGGTCCACTTCCCGGTCCACTCCCCGCCCGCGCCCCAGGAGACGTCGATGAGCGCCCACCCCGGCAGCAACCGCTACCCGCACCTGCTCAGCCCGCTCGACCTCGGCTTCACCACCCTGCCCAACCGCGTGATCATGGGCTCGATGCACGTCGGCCTGGAGGAGGCCCCCGGCGGCTACGAGCGGATGGCCGCCTTCTACGCCGAGCGGGCCCGCGGCGGCGTCGGCCTGATCGTCACCGGCGGCATCGCCCCCAACGAGGCCGGGCGCCCCTGGGAGGGCGGCGCGATGCTGACCACCGAGGAGGAGGCCGACAAGCACCGCGTGGTCACCGACGCGGTGCACGCCGCCGGCGGCAGGATCGCCCTCCAGATCCTGCACTTCGGCCGCTACGCCTACCACCGCGACCTGGTCGCCCCCAGCGCGATCCAGGCCCCGATCAGCCCCTTCACGCCCAACGCGCTCACCGCCGAGCAGGTCGAGCAGACCATCGAGGACTTCGCCCGCTGCGCCGAACTCGCCCGCCGCGCCGGGTACGACGGCGTCGAGATCATGGGCTCCGAGGGCTACCTGGTCAACGAGTTCATCGTCGCCGCGACCAATCACCGCGAGGACGAGTGGGGCGGCACGTACGAGCGGCGGATGCGCTTCCCGGTGGAGATCGTCCGCCGGGTCCGCGAGCGGGTCGGCGAGGACTTCATCATCGTCTACCGCCTCTCCATGCTCGACCTGGTGCCCGGCGGCTCCACCCTCGACGAGGTCGTGCGGCTCGCCCAGGCCGTCGAGGCCGCCGGGGCGACCATCATCAACACCGGCATCGGCTGGCACGAGGCCCGCATCCCCACCATCGCCACCTCCGTGCCGCGCGGCGCCTTCGGCTGGGTGACGAAGAAGGTGATGGGCAAGGTCGGCATCCCGCTGGTCACCACCAACCGCATCAACACCCCCGAGATCGCCGAGCAGTTGCTCGCCGAGGGCAGCGCGGACCTGGTCTCGATGGCCCGCCCGCTGCTCGCCGACGCCGACTTCGTCGCCAAGGCCCGGGACGACCGCGCCGAGGCCATCAACACCTGCATCGGCTGCAACCAGGCCTGCCTCGACCACACTTTCAACCTCCAGATCACCTCCTGCCTGGTCAACCCGCGCGCCTGCCACGAGACCGAACTCATCCTTGGGGCAACGAAGTTGCGCAAGCGGATCGGCGTCGTCGGGGCGGGTCCGGCCGGCCTCGCCTTCGCCGTCTCCGCCGCCGAGCGCGGCCACGACGTCACCCTGTACGACGCCGCCGAGGCGATCGGCGGGCAGCTGAACATCGCCCGGCGCATCCCCGGCAAAGAGGAGTTCGACGAGACGCTGCGCTACTTCCGCACCCGGCTGGCCGAGTTGGGCGTCACGCTGCGGCTCGGCGCGACCGTCACCGCCGAGCAGCTGGCCGGGCAGGGCCACGACGAGCTCGTCCTCGCCACCGGCGTCACCCCGCGAACTCCCGCCGACATCCCGGGAATCGACCACCCCAGCGTGCTCGGCTACCTCGACGTGCTGCGCGACGGCGCGCCGGTCGGCGAGCGGGTCGCCATCCTCGGCGCCGGCGGCATCGGCTTCGACGTGGCCGAGTTCCTCACCGACCCGGGCGACGCGGCGAGCCTCAACCCGCCGGTGTTCCAGGCGAAGTGGGGCATCGATCCGGAGTACCGCGAGCGCGGCGGCCTGCGCGCCCCGGAGCGGCCGAAGCCCCCGCGCAGCGTCCACCTGCTCCAGCGCAGGACCAGCAAGGTCGGCGCCGGCCTCGGCAAGACCACCGGCTGGATCCACCGCACCGAGCTCAAGCACCGCGGCGTGGTGATGGTCCCCGGCGTCACCTACGACCTGATCGACGACGCCGGTCTGCACATCACGGTGGACGGCGAGCGCCAACTGCTGCCCGTGGACACCGTCGTGCTCTGCACCGGCCAGGAGCCGCGCCGCGACCTGTACGAGGCGCTGCGCGAGCGCGGCCTGCCGGTGCACCTGATCGGCGGCGCCGACGTGGCCGCCGAACTGGACGCCAAGCGCGCCATCAAGCAGGGCACCGAGCTCGCCGCGGCGCTCTGAGCCCCCGCGTCCCGCACGGTCGGCGCCCCCGCGTCCCGCACGGTCGGTGCCCCCGCCGCGAGCGGGGGCGCCGACCGAAAACCACTCGCCCTCCGCCCGGGGGCCGTTGCTAGTATCCGCAGGTCGCAGCGCGGATCACGGCGCGCGGGGCGTGGAGCGGATCACAGGGGAGAGCAGGCCGATGGACGAGCAGGGCGAGACGGCGTACGCGCCGATGGCGGACGAGCCGGCGGCGGACGAGCGGGTCGAGTTGGCGTACACGCCCACGGTGGCGGACTTCCGGGAGGCCCTGGCCGCCCGGTCCCGGGCGACGCGCGCGGGCCGGCGCCAGCGGGCGTTCCTGTACCTGCTCGTCGTCTGCGGCCCGCTCATCGCCGCGCTCGACCTCTCCACCGGCAAGGGCATCGGCTTCCCGCCGGTGTTCATGGTGCTCGCCGCGCTGGCCCTGCTCCTCTGGCTGCCCCGGCTGCAGGCCGGCCAGTTCCACAAGTTGACCGCCGACAAGGGCGAGTTCACCGCCACCGTGGCAGCGTCCGGCGTGACCATCACCAACCGCCACTCCACCAGCACCCTGACCTGGCAAGCGGTCCCGCACCACGTGGAGACCCCGGGGCTGTTCGTCCTGCTGAGCAACGACAAGAACAACTCCTGCCTGGCCGTCCTGCCCAAGCGCGGCACCGCCGACCCCGACCGGCTGCGCGCCGTGCTGGACCGGCACGCCCCCGCGCCCGCCCGGGGCTGAGCCCGGCCAGTCCCGCGCGCCCGTACCCCGCCTTCGCCCCGTCCGTCCCCCTGCCCGCTCCCCGTACGATCGACGGCATGTCGCTGCCGCACGCCATCCTCACCGCCCTGCTGGAGAAACCGTCCTCGGGGCTGGAGCTGACCAGGCGGTTCGACCGGTCGATCGGCTTCTTCTGGCCCGCCACCCACCAGCAGATCTACCGCGAACTGGGCCGGCTGGAGGCCTCCGGACAGATCCGGGCCCTCCGGCCGGAGGCGCCGGTGCGCGGGCAGAAGAAGGAGTACGAGGTGCTCCCGGAGGGCCGCGCCGAACTGGCCCGCTGGACCGCCGAGGGCGCCGCTCCGCGCGCCGTCCGGGAGCCCCTGCTGCTGCGGCTGCGGGCGGCCGCGGTGGTCGGCACGGACGGCCTGGCGGCCGAGCTGGAACGCCATCTCGCCCTGCACCGCGAGCAGTTGGCCGACTACCGGGAGATCGAGCGGCGCGACTTCCCGGCCGAGCGGGCGGACGAGGAGAACCGGCTCCAGCACGCGGTGCTGCGGGCCGGCATCGGACTGGAGAGCTTCTGGGTGCACTGGCTCGCCGAGACCCTCGACACCCTGCCGGCCGAGCCCTCCCGCCCGGCCGGCCCCTCCGACGCTTCCGCGGCCTCCGACCGGCCCTGACCTGCGCCGATCCCCGCCCGCGCGCCCGGCCCAGCCCCCGGTGGGACACTGGTGGCCTGTCCCTTCCCGAACTCTCGACCGGGGGACCCGTATGTCTCTGACCAGGCCCTTCCACGCCCTCACCGCCGCGGCCGTCGTCGTGGCGGTCGCCCTGGGCCCGGCCGCCCTCCCGGCGTCCGCCGCAACCGCCCAGCCACTGCCCTCCGCCGACCAGCTGAAGTCGGCCCTGCTGACCGCGGCCGACCTCGGCCCCGGCTGGACCGAGCCCCCGGTGACCCAGAGCCCCAGCCCCAGCGCCGGCGCGAGCCCCAGCGCGAGCCCGTCGAACCCGGTGACCGGATGCGACGCGCTCAGCGCCCTGATCAACATGTACGTCACCCGGCCGGGCGCGGCGATCCCGCGCGCCGAGACCGAACTCGACGGCCCGAACGGCAACCCGATGGTCACCCAGGCCCTCGCGGCCGAGCCGTCCGACCAACTCGCCACCGACTTCAACTCCGCCGCCGACGCTCTGAAGACCTGCCACACCATCACCTTCAACGCCGGCCCCAGCGACACCGTGACCTTCACCGTCAGCCCGGTCACCCTCGGCGACCGCAAGGACGCCCCCGCCGTCCACCTCGACGGCACCCTGGCCGGCGTCCGACTCAACGGCTACGTCGGCATCGAACGCTTCGGCACGGTGGCCATGGCCTTCGGCTACTTCGAACGCCAGGGCAGCAACGAACAGGCCGCCTCCATGGAGTACCGCACCGCCGTCGCCAAGGTCGAACGCGCCCTCGGCGCCAAGGCCGGCAGCACCACCGCCCCCACGGCCGTCCCCGCCACCCCCACCGAGGGCCGCCGCGTCTGACCCTCCTCGCCCTCCGAACACCACCGCGGCCCCCCACCGAACGCACGAGGCGCTCGGCGAGGGGCCGCGGCGGTGGCCTGACGGCGACCGGACGGGGGCTACACGCCCGCGAGGGTCTGGTTGTCGAAGAGCCAGTGGTGGTTGGCCTGGTCGGCGCACTGCCAGACGTTCAGCCCGGAGCCGTTCTCGGTGACCCACCCGTGCAGGTTCAGGCACCTGTTCGACGCCGGGTTGTAGAGCGAGCCGTCGTAGCGGCGGATCCAGGTCTGGGCGGCCGCGTTGCCGCAGGCCTGTGCGACGACCGGGGTGCCGTTGACGACGTCGGCGTCCCGGGTGCCCAGGCAGAGCCCGGTGGGCACGGCCTTGAGCTGGTTCTGCCGGGTGGTCAGGAAGTGCTGGCTGTCGCCGTTCCAGCAGTCGTAGACCCGGAGCTGGGCTCCGTCGTTGCCGCCCCAGTTGTCCAGGCACTTGCGCGGGTCGACCGCGCTGCGGATCCGGACGACGGACTGGGCGGTGGCCACGGTGTTCACCTGGGGATCGGTCAGCGCGTACGGGTAGATCCGCACGTCGCTGACCGCGCCCTTGACGAGGTCGACGGGGGCGATGTTCCGGGGGGTGACGCCCCCGATGCTCAGCGGCCCGGCCGGGGGCTTCCAGGTGGTGCCGACCTTGGCGTTGCCGACGGCCTGGCCGTTGACGTACAGGGTGGCGATGCCGCCGGTGGAGTCGTACGTGCCGGTGAGGTGCGTCCACTGGCCGACCGTCACGCCGGTGCGCCCGCTGCGGTCGTACACGGGGTACCAGTCCGTGGGGTTCACGCTGTCGTTGCTCGGCAGGATGAAGGCCCAGTTGTTGAAGTTCCGCGAGTACTGGAGGTAGAACGGGCTGGCCTCGTTGCCGGGCAGCGCGACCGCGGTCTGGTAGCCGTCGGTGTTGTCGACCTTGACCCAGGCGGAGACGCTGTAGCTCTTCGTGGTGTCCAGGCCGGGGGTGGTGGCGCCGGAGGTGACCGGTGCGGTGGTGCGGTAGACCGTCGCGCCGTCGAAGGCGGTGGCCTTGCCGGCGGCGCGGTTGTGGTCGGTGGTCAGGGCGGCGCCGGTCGGGTAGGCGGCCGCTGCGGGGTCGCCGTTCCTGTAGAGCGTGTTGGTGCCGCTGCTGTCACCGGTGCCGTCGAGGGCCCACCACTGCGGGGTGACCTGGGTGTTGGTGACGGTGACCGGGCCGACCTCCCAGGTGTAGCCGGCCGACGGGTTGCCGGGGGTGGTGGGCCGGCCCCACCAGATCTCGACCGTGCCGTCGGCCTTCCTGCCCCACAGGCTCGCGTTGCCGCTGCCGGTGAGGTCGCCGTCGGAGCCGAGGGTCGGGTAGGTGTCGGTGGAGACCCAGCCGATCCGGGTGCCGACCGGCACCAGCTGGGTCAGCGTCGGGACCAGCAGCGGCTTGCCGGTGCTGTCGATGACGGGCGCGCCCTGGTTGTCGGTCGCGGTGACGGTGCCGGTGGTGAAGGTGTAGCCGAGCAGGTCGTGCTTGGCGCCGTCGGCGGCGTCCGCGAGGTTGCGGGCCCACAGGCCCGGTCGGCCCTGCTTGGCCCAGTCACCGGGGGCGATCAGCTCCTTGTCCTTCCACCCGGACGCCGCCAGCCGGACGGGCTTGCCCAGGACGTTGGCGTTGGTGGCCGGGTAGTACCAGAGGGCCGCGTCGGTACCGTTGCCGGTGCTCTCGACGGTCAGCAGACCGGTCTTGTTCCTGAAGCCGAGCTTCGGGTCGAGGTCGGTGCTGACCGGGTCGCCGAGGGCGGCGATCCGCAGGGTGGTGGACCAGTCGGCGGCGTTGTAGCCGGCCGCCGTCAGCCAGGCGCAGTCCTCGGTGGAGGTCTTCACGCACTTCGGCTTGGGCAGTGGCAGCTGCTTGTCGATCCGCCCGTGGACGCCGGTGTTCCCCGGGTTCGGGTAGACCAGCAGCTCGGGGCTGCCGGGCGCGTGGACGATGACGTCGTCGATGTTGTTGCCGCCGGTGAGCGTGCCGCGGTGGGCGTACTGGACGTCGTTCCAGGACGTGCCCTTCGGGGCGTCGGCGGGGGTGGCGACGGCGGCCACCGCGGGGGCCTGGACCTTGGGGTTGCCCGGGACGCTGTACGCCCGGAGGTAGCCGGCCTGGTCGGGCAGCAGGATGTCGGCCGAGCCGTCGCCGCTGACGTCGCCGAAGACCGGCGGCGGGCCGTCCGGGTTCCACGGCACGTAGAAGGAGTACTGGGCGACCGGCGAGACGTTGCGGGCGTTGTCCAGGACCTGGATGTACAGGACGTTGGTGCCCCAGCGGCCGGAGGTGACGGGAATGCCGTTCGCGGGGTAGTCGTTGCCGCAGGCCCAGGCGGCACCGGCGAACTGCGGGTCCCAGGACCAGCGGGCGCAGACCACGCCGGAGGAGGTGCCGCCCGGGGTCGGGTCGGCCGCGGTGAACGGCACCAGGCCCTGCTCGCCCAGGCGCTTCCTGCTGACCTGGCCGTTGCCGGACGGCGGGAAGGTGGTCGCCAGCTGCCCGTCGGTGAGCACGGTGTCGGCGTTCGGGACGGAGAGGGTCGGCGGGGTCAGGTCGACGCCGAAGTGGCAGACCGGGGTCGAGGCCGACTTCGGGGCGTAGCCGTCGTCGGCCATGGTGCCCCAGCCGTAGTAGTGGCCGTCCTTGATGACACCGGGATTCACCTGGAAGCTCGCGACGCCGCCGTTGGCCACCAGCGGGGTGAGGCCGCTGTCGACGTCCGCGCTGAGGTCGGCGTAGTCCCAGATGTGGGTCCAGGCGGCGAGCGAGCTCTGGACCGGGCTGTGGACCGTCGCGTTGAGGGAGACGGCGCCGTTGAAGCCGGAGGAGGAGTTCAGCCAGCCGAAGGAGCCGTTGCAGCCCTGGTTCTCCGCCCACGGCACCGAGGTGGTCGGGGCCGGCCAGACGTACGGGTTGGTCGGGGTGTCGGGGACGCGGTCGTACTCGATCTCGACGACGGCGCTGTAGTCGAGCCGCTTGAACGCCATCGCGTCGGACTCGTTTCGGGCGAACACCCCGAAGGTCATGGTGTCCTTACCGGTGGCGTAGGTCCGGTAGGCCCAGGTCACGTCGTAGTTGAACTGGTACTTGCCGGTGCAGCCCGGCTGGCCCGCGCCGGGGACCCCGGCCTCGCCGAGCCGGCCGCCGATGACGCCCGGCGGGTTGTTCCAGGTGGTCTGGTTGCCGATCGGGCCGGTGGTGTAGAGGTCCAGGGTGTACTTGTCGGTGCAGGAGAAGGCGGAGGAATCCGTCTCCCACATCGACATGATCGCCTTGTTGATGACGAAGCCCCGGTACCAGTGGGTGTCGAACTGGTAGTACGTGCGCTCGACGCCCTTGGTGGTCCGGTAGCCCTGGTAGCCGACGCCGGGCTTGGCGTACTGGTCGCCGCTGTTGCTGACGGTGCGGCCGATGTTGGCCGTGCCCGCGTAGCCGGACTGGGTCCAGGTCCAGGCGTTGGAGCCGTTGCGGTCGGGGATCCAGCCCGGGTCGATGAACCACGGGCCCTGGCCCTTGCCGAGCACGGACTCGTCGGTGGTCAGCTCCACGGCGTCGCCGGTGACGGAGACGGGCATGTCGACGACCTTGGCGCCGGAGCCGGGGCTGTCGGCGGTGCTGCGCTGCTCGGGCTTCGCCTGCGGGGCGTCGGCGGCCGAACCGCTCAGGGCGGGGGCCGACTTGGCGGCCGCCGGGGCGCCGCCGGTCGAGCTGTCCCACATCTGCGGGGTGGGTGCGTGCCAGCGGGACGTGCCGTCGGCGGTCGCGGCGGTGAGGTTGCCGGCCTCGTCGGCCCGGACGGTGACGCCCTTGCCCTGGGTGCCGAAGCGGACCTTCCTCAGCGCCGGGTTCTTCGCCGCCTCCGCGGTCTTGACGACCAGGACGGTGGAGAGCCCGCCGAACCTGGAGGCGGTCACCTTGAGGTCGACCCCGGGGGCGACCTCGGGGTAGAGCAGCGCCTCGCCGCCCGGGTCGAGCGTCGGCTTGGTGAGCGGGAACGGCGAGTCGATGGTGAGCGTCTCGCCGTCGGCGCTGGTCAGGGTGGACAGCGGGCCCTGGCCGCCGCCGGACAGCCGGACCCCGGACAGCGCGGTCTTCGGGCGGTAGCCGCCCTGGCCGTCCGGGACGAGGGTGCCGTCGAGCGCCGCCCAGGCGCCGTCCTGCTTCACCCGCTGCGGCTCGACGTGCTCCATGCGGGAGAGGTGGCCGGTCGGCGTCGCGAAGGTCTCGCTGACCTCGTCCGTCAACTCGGGGATCTGGACGCGCTTGCCGGTCTTCCTCGCCTCGGCGACGGCCTTCTCGGTCGGGTTGGTCGGCGGTACGTCACCGGCCCGCTTGGCGTCACCGGCGGCCATCCGCGCGGCGAGGTCCGGCGGCACCGGGGAGGGCTGGGCGTCCGCCGGAGTGGGCGGCACGGGCGGGGCGTCGGCGGCCGCGACGGGCGCGATCGAGGTCAGGGCCAGGGCGAGGCCGATCGCCGCGGCGACGACCGGTCGCGGCGGGCGTCCGGAGCGGCGGGCGCGGGAGCTGGCTCCAGGAGGAGCGGCAGGCATGGTGAGGTCCCCCCACGAGAAATGTCCTGATCGGGCATGACCAGGCGTGATCGATTCTGCGAAGAATGTGTGCAGAGATGGTCAGAAAACTTACCGCCGATGGTCAACGGATCGTCAACTTCGTATTTCCGCAACCCTGTCCGCTTTGGCCCGACGGTTCCCGATTCGGAGCAACTGTGATGATCGTCACTATCGCATCGGGCCTGGTCCGACCTAGACCCGCGGCTTGCCCCCGCTTTACTCTCCGCCCGGATGTCGTTCGTTCGCGGGGTGCGTCCGAACATGACACGACGTTACGAAAACAGGGGGGTAGGGATGTTGACGACACCTGTCCGCTTCCGCCGAAGGGCGGGACGGGAGGGGCCGCCTCCGACGCGGCTGAAGTCGCGCTTGGCCGTACTGAGCTCACTGGCCGTCATGGGTTCCCTGGTGACCCCGCTGGTGCCGGCCTTCGCGGCGCCCTCGGGTGACAACAAGGACAAGGTCTGGACGCCGCCGAACACGCCGCTCCAGCGGACCGCCTCGGTCCCGGGCAAGGCGGACACTCCGAAGCCGGCGGCGGCGCCGACCGGTTCGCCGAACTGGGTGCCGCCGAAGGCGACGCCCCAGCCGAAGC
>NZ_JBHVEU010000161.1:0-17397 GCF_042802075.1 Kitasatospora sp. NPDC057518 | reverse complement strand
GGGTGCCCGGTCTTTGTTTCACGGGTCCCGGGAATTGGGAAACCGATTGGCTTCGGGGGGGGCCCCGCGGAGTGGGGGCCGCCCCGGCCCGATCCGCACCCCCGGGTGCCCCGCCGACCACGGAGGACGGCCATGGACCCCACCCCGCTCTCCCGCAACCGGGACTTCCGGCTGCTCTGGGCCGGCGGCCTGCTGGCCTCCCTCGGCTCCCAACTCGCCTCGATCGCCCTGCCGTTGCTGGTCCTGCGGGAGACCGGGTCGGCGGCCCGGGCGGGCGCCATCGGCACCGTCTCGGTCGGCGCGCTGCTGATCACCACGCTGCCCGGCGGGGTGCTCGCCGACCGGATCGAGCGGCGCCGGCTGATGCGGATCTGCGACGTCCTCGGCCTGCTCGCGGTCGCCGCCCTGGTCGTCGCGGTGCTGCGCGGGCACACCCCGCTGCCGCTGGTCCTGCTGGTCGCCGCCGCCGGGGCGCTGATCTCCAGCGTCTACGGGCCGGCCGCCGGCGCCCTGCTGCGCGCGGTGGTGCCCACCGGGCAGGCCCGCGAGGCCTCCTCCCGGATGCAGGCGCGCGGCGCCGCCGCCCGGCTGGCCGGACCGCTCGGCGGCGGGGCGCTGTTCGCCTGGCACCCGGTGCTGCCGTTCCTCGCCGAGGGCGTCGGCCTGCTGCTGTCCACCGTCTGCGTGGCGCTGATCCGGACCCGCGCGAAGCCCGCCACGACGGGCGGACCGGCGTTCAGCCGGGCCGAACTGACCGCCGGACTGGCCTTCGTCTGGCACCGGCCCTACCTGCGCACCCTGCTGCTGGTCTTCGGCCTCGGGATGAACTTCGCGTTCAGCGCGCTGATGTTCACCACCCTGGCCGTCGCCTCCGACGGCGGCCGCTCCGGCCTCGGCGGCGGCACCGTCGTCTCCTGCACCGCGGCCGGCGCCCTGGCCGGGGCGCTGCTCGCCCCGAGGCTCGCCGCCCGGGCCCGCGACGGCAGCCTGGTCGCGCTCGCCTGCTGGGCCTGCGCGCTCACCGCCGGGGTGCTGGTGCTGACCAGGGCCCCGCTGGTGATCGGACTGCTCTGCGCCGTCTGCATGTGCCTGTCCACCGTCGCCAGCATCGGCTTCGTCTCCGGCATGCTGACCGCCGCGCCGCCCGACCGGATCGGCCGGGTGCAGAGCGCGGCCGGCTTCCTGTCCACCCTGGTCCAGCCCTTCGGCCCGCTGGTCGGCGGCGTCCTGCTCGGCTCGCTCGGCGGCACCCGGACCTTCGCCCTGCTGGCCCTCGCCATCGCGCTCTGCGCGGCCGTGGTCACCTGGGCGCCGCCGGTCCGGCGCGGACCGGTGCTCAGCCCCGCCGTCTGACGCGCCGCCCGCCGACGCACCGCCCGCTCCCGGACGACCCGGAAGACTTCGGAACAGGAGGCCCACGATGGCCGACGTCCACGAGACCCAGCTCTACTGCCTCGCCGACCCGACGTACTACGACACCCCCGGACGGCTGCGGGACGGGGACAGCCGCTACCCGCTGGGCCTCGGCGAGCCGCCCGAGGGCTGGCGGCGGGAGCAGCGCGGGCTGTGGACGGTGCTGCGGCCCGACGGCGGCCACCTGCCCGAGCAGGGCTGGAAGCTGCACGTGTCGGCGGCGCAGGACGGCGCCGAGCGGACGCTGGCCGTCGTCGCGGGGATCTGCACCGCCCGCCGGGTGGCGTTCAAGTTCCTGCGCAGCCCGGTGGCGCTGCGGGTGGCCAACGGCAAGTACGCGGGGCGCGGCGGCAGCGGCAAGTTCGTCACCGTCTACCCGGCCACGGACGGTGAATTCGTCTCCTTGGCGGAGGAGTTGGCCGAGGCGCTGGCGGGCTTCCCCGGGCCGTACGTGCTCACCGACCTGCGGATCGGCGACGCCCCGGTGTACGCCCGCTACGGGGCCTTCGTCGAGCTGTGGTGCCGGGACGCGGAGGGCAGGACCGTCCCGGCCCTGCGGGACCCGTCCGGCGCGCTGGTGCCGGACCCGCGCGAGCCGGCCTTCCGGCTGCCCGCCTGGGTCGAGCCGCCGGCGGCGCTGCGCTCGCACCTGGCCGCTCGGGAGGCGGCTGGCGGGGAGCTGCCGTACCGGATCGTCGAGGTGCTCCAGGTCTCCAACGCGGGCGGGATCTACCTGGCCGAGAAGCACGGCACGGGCGAGCGGGTGGTGCTGCGCGAGGCCCGCCCGTACGCCGGGCTGGACGGCACCGGGGCGGACGCCCTGACCCGGCTGCGGCGCGAGCGGTGGGCGCTGGAGCGGCTGGCCGGGCTGGCGTGCGTGCCCCGGCTGCACGAGGTGCGCACGGTGTGGGAGCACACCTTCCTGGTGCAGGAGCACATCGAGGGCGTCCAGCTGTTCGCCGAGGCGATCCGGCGCTACCCGTTGGTGCACCAGAACTGCACCGCCGAGCAGCGCGCCGCGTACGCGCGGTGGGTGGGCGGGGTGGTGGACGGGCTGGCGGAGGCGCTCGACGCCCTGCACGCGCGGGGCGTGCGGTTCGGGGACCTCCACCCGGCCAACGTGGTGCTCCGGCCGGACGGGTCGGTGGTGCTGGTGGACTTCGAGTACGCGGCCGAGCTGGACGACCGGCGGGTGCCGACGGCCGGCGCCGCCGGGCAGCACGTCCCGCCCGGTCTGGGCGGCGCCGAGGCCGACCGCTACCTGCTGTGGGCCACCTGGCTGATGCTGCTGATGCCGGTGATGGAGCTCGCCGACTGCGACCCGGGCAAGCTCCCGGCGCTGGAACGGCGGGCGCGGGAGTGGTTCGGACTGGGACCGGAGGAGGGGCCGGTGCGGCCCGCGGCGGTGGCACGGGTGGAGTCGGCGAGCGAGCGGCGCGGCCGGGAGCTGCTGGCCGGGCCCTCGCTCGACCCGGTGTGCCGGGAGCTGGTCGCGGGCATCCACGCGGGCGCCACCCCGGACCGCCCGGACCGGCTCTTCCCCGGGGACGTGGCAGGCTTCGCCGACGGCGGGACGGGCGTATCGCACGGCGCGGCCGGGGTGCTGTACGCGCTGCACCGCGCCGGGGCCGACTGGCCGCAGGAGTACGCGGACTGGCTGGTCGCGGCGGTGCGCCGGCGGGCCGACCGCCCGGCCGCCGGCGGGCTGTACGACGGGCCGCTCGGCATCGCGCTGGCGCTGGCCCGGATCGGCCGGACGGAGGCGGCCGAGGAGCTGGCCGGGCGCGCCCGTACGGCCCTCCCGGCGCGCGCGGCGGGCCTGTTCGGCGGCCGGGCCGGCGCGGCGCTGGCCCGGCTGCGGCTGGCGGACGCGCTGGACAGCCCCCGGGAGTTGGCCCACGCGCTGGACGACGCACGGGAGTTGGCCGCGGTGCTGGGCGGCGGGCCGGTGCCCGGGCTGGACGAGCCCGCGGCCGCCGGGCTGCTGTACGGGCTGGCGGGCGTCGCGCTGCTCCAGCTGCGGCTGTACCGGCGGACCGGGGAGCGGTGGCTGCTGGACTCCGGGCGGGTGGCGCTGGAGCGGGCGGTGGCACGGTGCGTCCGGGTGCCCGACGGGTCCGCGCAGGTACTGGAGGCCGGGCGCAGGCTGGCCTACCTGGACCGGGGCAGCAGCGGGATCGCGCTGGTGCTGCGGGAGTACCTGGAGCACGGCGAACTGCCGGGCGGGGAGGCCTTCCTGGCCGACGTGCGGAAGGTCTGCGCACCCGGGTTCATCCGGGAGCCGGGGCTGTTCCGGGGCCGGATCGGGCTGACGCTGGCGCTGGACCGGCTGGGCGGGGCGCCGGCCCGGGAGGCGGTGCTCGGCCAGGTGGGCCGGCTCCAGTGGCACCTGGTGGCCCGGCCGGAGGGGCTGCTGGTGCCGGGGATGCGGCTGCGGCGCTTCTCGGCGGACCTGCACACGGGGGCGGCCGGGGTGCTGCTGGCGCTGTCCGGGCTGACGGAGGGGCGCGGGGCGGAGCGGGCGGACGTGCTGGACCTGCTGACCCTGGGGTGAGCGGGGCCCGGGGCTGTCACACGGGTTCCGGGGACAGAGCGGGCGCCGCGACGGCGGTCTGCGGTGCCCCGACGGTCTGCGGCGCCCCGACGACGGTCCGCACCGCCCGCTCCCGGGCGTGCAGATGGGTGAGCCGGGGCAGGGCGTACAGCGCGGCGTGGGCGGTGACCTCGCCGGTGGGGGAGGTGACCGCCCCGGTGTCGGTGAGCGCCTCCAGGGTGCGCAGGGCGAGCCGCTCGGGCCGGCCGAGGGCGGCGGCGGCCTCCGGGAGGGTGAAGAGCAGGGCGAGCGGCAGGGCGGCGAGCCGGGCCAGGGCGAGCCGGCCCTGGTCGGTGAGGTCGCGCCAGCCGGAGTCCAGCCGGGCCCGGACGGTGACGTCCCCGGCGACCAGTTCGTCCAGGGCGCCCGCCGGGTCCTCCAGCCGGGCCGCGTACTCGGCCAGCGGGAGGTGGCGCAGCACGGCCAGCCGGGTGCCCGCGACCCGTACGGCGAGCGGCAGCAGCCCGCAGGCGGCCGCGATCCGGGCGGCGGCGGCGCGGTCGGCGCCGGTGCGTCCGGTGCCGACGATGCGGCCGAGCAGGTCCAGGGCCTCGGCGGGGGCGAGCGGCGGGACGGCGATGCGGCGCACCGAGGCGAGGCCGGCCAGCTGGCCGCGGGAGGTGACCAGGACGGCGCTCGGGCCGAAGCCCGGCAGCAGCTCGCGGACCACGGCCTCGCCGGGGGCGTCGTCCAGGACCAGCAGCAGGCGGCGGCCGGCGAGCGAGGCGCGCCAGAGCGCGGCGGCCCGGGCGATGTCGGCCGGGGCGGTGTCGGCCCGGGCGGTGTCGGGCTGGGCCGGGTCGGCGGGGCCGGGGGCGGTCCGGTCGGCCGCGGCCGGTGCGGCGCCCGGGCGGCCGGTGAGGGCGGCGAGTTCGGCGAGCACCTCGGGCAGCGGGCGGGCGGCGCCGTCCTCGGTGCGCAACCGGACCAGTACCCGGCCGTCCGGGAAGCGGTCGGCGAGCAGGTGGCCGGCGTGTACGGCGAGCGCGGTCTTGCCGCTGCCGGCCGGGCCGGTGAGCACCGCGACACGTCCGCCGCCGGAGCCCAACTCGTCGACGAGCTGGCGTAGTTCGTCGGTTCTTCCGGTGAAGTCGGCGGTGTCGGCGGGCAGCAGGGAGCCGCCCGGGCCGGTGCCGCGGTCCGGGCGGGCGGCGGTGGGCAGGGAGCGGCCGCGGGCCAGCAGTTCGCGGTAGCGGGCGGTCAGCGCGGGGCTCGGCTCCAGGCCCAACTCGCGCGCGAGCAGCTGGCGGTGGGTGTCGTAGACGGCGAGCGCCTCGGCCTGTCGGCCGGAGAGGTGGAGGGCGTTCATCCGGGCGGCCTGGAGGCGTTCGCGCAGCGGGTGGCGCTCGGCGAGTTCGGCCAGGTCCTCGGCGACGGCGCCGGCGTTGCCGAGCTCCAACTCGGTCTCCGCCCAGTCCTCGTGGACGCCCAGGCAGCGGGCCTCCAGTCGGTCGGCCTCCGCCGCGACGGCGGGGGAGCGGCGCAGGTCGGCGAGCGGCGGGCCCTGCCAGAGGTCGAGGGCCTGGCGCAGCAGCCGGGCGGCGGGGGCGAGCGCACCGCCGTCGGCGGCGGCCCGGCCGGCCCGGGCGAGGGCCCGGAACCGGAGCAGGTCCAGCTCGGGCTCGGCGACCCGCAGCAGGTAGCCGGCCGCCGAGTGCGACAGCCGGTCGGGCCCCTCCTCGCGGCCGAGCAGGGTGCGCAGGGTGCAGATGTAGACCTGGAGGTTCTTCCGGGCGGTGCGCGGCGGCTCCTCGGGCCAGACCGCGTCGGTGAGCAGGTCGACCGGGACGGCGGTGTTGGCGCGGCTCAGCAGGACGGCCAGGACCAGCCGCTGCTTCAGCGGGCCGAGGGCCAGCGGGCGGCCGCCGGCCTCGCCGGTGAGCGGGCCGAGGACGGCGAAGCGCAGCCGGGTGGGGGTGGCGGGCTGGGCCAGGGGCATCGGCGTACCTCCGGGGCGTGGGCGGCGGCAGTGCGGCGGTGTAGCAGGTGGTGGGGGCCGTGCGGTGGTGGGCGCAGGCTACTTGACGGCCGATCGGCGCTGAAGGCCACGGAATCGACCGGCTTCGGTCACATCGGCCGCACAACCGGGGTGCCGGAAGGTGGGATCGACGGGGGGTTTCGTACGACTGTGCGGACGGCGTTCCGGCAGGTCGGGCCGGGTGGCGGGGGCCGGCCGGACCGGGCGGACGGACGGCGCGCGGGGCGCCGCCGGACGGGTGCGCGGGGCGCCGGGGAGGGGCGCGTTCCGGCGGTTCTCGACCGGGGCTCAGCGCCGCGGCGAGCGTGGCCCGAGCGGGCGGCGCGGTCGCGGGAGGCGGCCCGACGGCCGGTCAGGAGGCCGCGGGCGAGCGGACGGCAGGCGGTGGGCGAGCGGACAGGAGGTCCCGGTCGCGCGGTCGGGAGGTCCCGGTCGGGGGCCGGGAACTCGGGCCCAGCGGCCCCGGACGGGCGGGCCGAAGGGCCCTGGGGTGCGGAGGCGGCCTGTTCGGATCATGGAGCGCCACCCATTCGCACGATGTTCCGAAGGAGTGCGTCCTTGAGCGCCACCCAGGCACAGGGCGACCCCACCTCACCGCCGACGACCCTCCCCGCAGGGGCGGTCAGGGCCAGGAGGCCCGGTTCGGCCCTGGTCAGACTGCTGACCACCACCGACCACAAGACGATCGGCACCATGTACCTGGTGTCCTCGTTCGCGTTCTTCCTGATCGGCGGCATCCTCGCCCTGGTCATGCGCGCCGAACTCGCCCGGCCCGGAACGCAGATCCTCTCCAACGAGCAGTTCAACCAGGCGTTCACCATGCACGGCTCGGTGATGCTGCTGCTGTTCGCGATGCCGCTGTTCACCGGCTTCGCCAACTGGATCATGCCGCTCCAGCTCGGCGCGCCGGACGTCGCCTTCCCGCGGCTGAACATGCTGTCCTACTGGCTGTTCATGTTCGGCTCGCTGATCGCCGCGGCCGGCTTCGCGACCCCGCAGGGCGCCGCCGACTTCGGCTGGTTCCTCTACGCGCCGCTGTCCGACGCGATCCACTCGCCCGGCGTCGGCGCCGACATGTGGATCATGGGCGTGACGCTGTCCGGCTTCGGCAGCATCTTCGGCGCCGTCAACTTCATCACCACCATCATCTGCATGCGTGCGCCCGGAATGACCATGTTCCGGATGTCCATCTTCTGCTGGAACGTGCTGCTCACCTCGGTGCTGGTGCTGCTGGTCTTCCCGGTGCTGGCCGCCGCACTGCTGGCGCTGGAGTGCGACCGCAAGTTCGGCTCGCACGTCTTCGACCCGGCCAACGGCGGGGCGATGCTCTGGCAACACCTGTTCTGGTTCTTCGGCCATCCCGAGGTGTACATCCTGGCGCTGCCGTTCTTCGGCATCGTCTCGGAGGTCATCCCGGTCTTCAGCCGCAAGCCGATGTTCGGCTACTCGGGCCTGATCGCGGCCACCATCGCGATCGCCGGCCTGTCGGTGACGGTGTGGGCGCACCACATGTACGTCACCGGGCAGGTCCTGCTGCCGTTCTTCTCCTTCATGACCTTCCTGATCGCCGTCCCGACCGGGGTGAAGTTCTTCAACTGGGTCGGCACCATGTGGAGGGGCTCACTGAGTTTCGAGACCCCGATGCTCTGGACGGTCGGCTTCCTGGTCACCTTCCTCTTCGGCGGCCTGACCGGCGTGCTGCTCGCGGCCCCGCCGATCGACTTCCACGTCTCCGACTCGTACTTCGTGGTCGCGCACTTCCACTACACGCTGTTCGGCACCGTGGTCTACGCGATGTTCGCCGGCTTCCACTTCTGGTGGCCGAAGATGACCGGCAAGAAGCTCGACGAGCGGCTCGGCCGGATCACCTTCTGGACCCTGACCGTCGGCTTCCACGCGACCTTCCTTGTCCAGCACTGGCTGGGCGCCCAGGGCATGCCGCGCCGCTACGCCGACTACCTGGCCTCGGACGGCTTCACCACCCTGAACACCGTCTCCACCATCGGCTCGTTCCTGCTCGGCCTGTCGATCCTGCCGTTCCTCTACAACGTCTGGAAGACCGCCAAGTACGGCGAGAAGGTCACCGAGGACGACCCGTGGGGCTGGGGCCGCTCGCTGGAGTGGGCGACCTCCTGCCCGCCGCCGCGGCACAACTTCGTCAAGCTGCCGCGGATCCGCTCCGAATCCCCGGCCTTCGACCTCCACCACCCGGACATCGCGGCCCGGGACGTCCTGGAGCACAGCGGCAAGCCCGCCACGCACCTGGGCGACGTGGAGCCGGCGAAGTACGACCGGCCGCTGAGCCGGGCCGACCGGGCGCGGGTGGCGTCCGCCTCCACCGACTCGCCCTCCTCGGACGGCTGAGTCCGCTCCCCCCGAACGCCGTCCCCGCCCGCGTCGCTGCCCCCGGGCGGGCGGGGACGGCCCCGTCCGCTCCGCTCCTCACCCTCCTCACCCCTTCGTGACCAGGAAGGCCGGGTCGTGAACCACACCGTTCTCGCCATCGGCACCGCCGCCCTCACCGCGAGCGGCTGTGTCTGGTACCTGCCCGCCATCGCCGACCTCCAGGCCGGCGCCGACCGGCCCCGCTCCACCCGTACGGCCGCCGCGGCCTGCGTGCTCTGGTGGGCCGGGCTCGCGCTCGCGGGCGGGCTGCTGCTCGTCCTGTCGGACTGGCGGCCCGCCGCCCAGATCGCGCTCGCCGGACTGGTGGGCGGCGCGGCGCTGCGGGTGCGGGCCCTGGTGGACCGCCGCCGGGAGGTACGGGAGACGGCGGTCCGCTGGGCCGCCCTGGACGCGGGGCCCGCCCCGCGCTCCAACCGGCCGCCGGCGCTGGCCCTGGCGGGCTGGCTGGTGGTCGGTGCGGCCGTCGCCCTGCTCGGAGCGGCGGCCATCCTGCTGTCCGGCGGCGGCGAGGTCGTGCCCCGGGTCGTGCTCGCGGCGGTCAGCGGCGCGGGCGTCGCGCTCGCCTTCCTGCTGATGGGGCTGGGGAACGTCCGGCGGCAGGGGCGCTGAGGGCGCCCGGACCGGCCCGGTCGGGGTCGGGGCCCGTACGGGTCCTGCGGCCCGGTCCGAATGGGGCCGTTGGGCCCTGGGCCCGCGGCCGGTCGCGGGGGGATGATGCCCTGGGCCCCGCTGGGAGTGTGCGGGGGTGACGAAGGTGGAGCCGCGTGATGGCGACCAAGACGGAGGGTGCCGAGGCCTCGGCACCGGTCCGGGTGTTCCTGCTGGACGACCACGAGGTGGTGCGCCGCGGGGTGCACGACCTGCTGGACGGCGAGCCGGACCTGGAGGTGGTCGGCGAGGCGGCGACGGCCGAGCAGGCGCTCGTCCGGGTGCCGGCCCTGCGGCCCGACGTGGCCGTGCTGGACGTCCGGCTGGGCGACGGCGACGGCGTCTCGGTCTGCCGTGAGCTGCGCTCGCGGATGCCCGGGCTGGCCTGCCTGATGCTGACCTCCTTCGACGACGAGGAGGCGCTGCTGGACGCCGTGATGGCGGGCGCCGCCGGGTACGTGCTCAAGCAGATCAGCGGGACCGACCTGGTCGCCGCCGTCCGCACCGTCGCCTCCGGGCGCTCGATGCTCGACCCCGGCGCCGCGACCCGGTTGCTGAACCGCCTGCGCAGCGACGCCGAGCCCGCCCAGCCGGTCACCACCGGACCGGGCCTGACCGTGCGCGAGCAGGAGGTCCTCGAACTCATCGGCGAGGGCCTGACCAACCGGCAGATCGGCGAGCGGCTCTACCTCGCCGAGAAGACCGTCAAGAACCACGTCTCGCGGCTGCTCGCCAAGCTCGGCGTCGAGCGCCGGGTGCAGGCCGCCCTGATCGCCACCGAGCTGCGCCAGGCCTCCGCCGCCCCGCAGCCCTCCGTGCTGCGCTCCGGCCGGTACTGACCCCGGGCCCTGCCCGGCGGGTCCTCCGGGTCCTGTCGGGCGGGGCCGTGGGCCGTGGGGCCCGGGGCCGACGGCCCGCCGGGCGGGGCCCTCGCCGGGCCCCGCCGGGACCATCGGCCCTCGCGGCCCGGCCCGGGCCCGGGCGAGCATCGCTCGCATGAACCGCGACCACGTCCCGTCTCCCCGGCCCGTCCCGTCTCCCCGGCCCGTCCCGTCCCCCCGGCCCGTCCCGTCCCCCCGGCCCGTCCCGCACGATCGCCCCGTCCCGGCCGACCGTCCCGACCTTCCGGAACTGCGCGAACTCGACCGGAAGCGGTCGCTGGAGCTGCTGGCCCGGGCCGACGTCGGCCGGGTGGTCTACACCGTCGACGCCCTCCCGGCCGTCCTGCCGGTGCCGTTCCGGCTGGCCCCCGGCGGCGTGCTGCTCTCGGCCCCGGCCGGCTCCGAACTGGCCCGGGCGGTGGACGGCGCCGTGATCGCCTTCGAGGCCGACGAGGTGGACGGCCGGGACGGCTCCGGCTGGTTCGTCACCGTCCTCGGCCGCGCCCAGGTCCGCCCGGCCACCAGGGCGGCCGACCCGGGCGGCACGGTCCGCATCCGTATCCGCCCGGAACTCGTCATCGGCCGCTGCCTGGCCTGAAAGGGCCTACGGACCCAGCAACGCCCCGGCGGTGCGCAGGAGTTCGGCGTCCGCCGCCGCGTCCGCGGTGCCGGCCAGGCCGGAGCGGAAGAGCGAGGCGCCCTCGATCAGCATCACGAACACCCGGGCGCGGGACCGCCGTTCCTCCTCCGTCAGGGCCGGGCGGCGTTCGGCGAGGAAGCAGGCGACCAGCTCCTGGTAGCGGTCGTAGAAGGCCCGGACGGCGGCGGCCACCGAGGGGTCGCGGGCGGCCAGCGCCCACAGTTCGGCGAACAGGCGGACCAGGCGCATGTCCTGCTGCTCGGCGAGCAGTTCGCGGAGCAGGGCGTCCTCGTCGCGGCCCGGGTCGAGTAGCGGCGCGAGCCGTTCCACCGAGCGGGCGAGGACGCGCTCCAGCACGGCGGCCACCAGCTCGGCGTGGGTCGGGAAGTAGTGCTGGAGGTGCCCGAGACGGACGCCCGCGGCGGCGGCCACCGCCCGCATGGACAGCTCGCCGCTGCCCGTGGTGACCAGCAACTCCTCCGCCGTGTCCAGCAGTTGCTCCCGCTTCTGGGCACCCTTGCCGCTCAGGCCCCGGACGCTGCTCATGCCGCTGCCTCCGTGCCGCGCGCTCCGTCCGCCGCGGTGACCGTGACGGTGACGCCGAGGGCCGCCAGGTCCTCCAGCACCCGCCCGGGGCGCGGGGTCTGCTCCGGGAAGGCCACCCCGGCGGGCGGCGGGGCGCCGTCCGTGCCGAGCGCCCGGCGCAGCGCCAGCAGGGCGCCGACGGCGGTGAGTCTGGCCTGGCCGGCCCGGTCCTCGACGGTGGCGGTGAGGGTGCGTCCGCCGGAGGTGACGTCGGTGCGCAGCAGGGCGGTGCCGCCCTCGCCGGGGGAGTAGAGCAGGGCGCGGCGGGCCGGCTCCCACCGGTCGCCGCGGCCCCAGCGGAAGAAGCCGGCGTGCCGGGCCGCGAGCAGGGCGGTGGTGGAGGAGCGCGAGCTGAAGCCGATCCGGGTGGCGGCGGTGGTGGTGCCCAGGGTGAGCGGGAGGGTGAACTGCTCGGGGGTGTCGATCCCGGCGACCAGCGTCGGGGCGTCGCCGATCCGGACGGTCCGCGGGCGGCTGAGCGGCACGACGGAGCGGCGCCGGCCGTCCTGCACCACCTCGTAGTCGAGCCCCAGGCGGTCCATGAACTCGACCGAGTCGGCGCCGGCCCGGTCCGCGAGGTCCCAGCGGATGGCGGTCTCGATCCGCTCGGCCCCGCCCAGCCGGTCCGCCAGGGCGGCGGCGACCAGGCTGGTCACCCCGCCCATCCAGGCCGAGGAGAGCAGCACCGGGGCGGTCGGGCGCAGCAGGGCGGCGAGCGTGGCGGCCCGCTGGAGCCGGGCGGTCCAGCGGGTGACGTCCACGTACGGGACGCCCGCGCGGACGGCGGCCCGCAGCACCCGGTCGTCCGGGTCGTTGACCACCCCGACCACCGCCCGTACGGCGGCGGTGAACGGCTCGGGGTCGGCGAGGTCCCAGCGGCGGGCGGTGGCGTCGTCCAGTTCGGCGGCGAGGGCGCCGCCGCGCTGCTCGGAGCGGCCGGTGAGCAGCAGCGGCCAGGCGGGGGAGGCGAGCCGGGCGAGTTCGGTGCCGACAGTGCCGTAGCCGCCGACCAGCAGGACGGGGCCGTCGGGGTTGTGACGGAGGCGGTCGGAGGGGAAGGTGGGGTGCACGGGGATGCCGCCGGAAACGGGTTCGGTGCTCATGGAGACAAATATAGGTCACACGACCTAAAATTGTCGTCATGACTGAATCCACTGTTACCGGTACCACCGATGACCTGTGCTTCTTCGACAGCGGCCACGGCCGCCTCGCCTACCTCGACGCCGGTACGGGCGAGCCGCTGGTGCTGCTGCACGGCGGCCTGCTGGACCACCGGAGCTGGGCGGACCAGCTCCCCGCCCTGCTGCCCGCGTACCGGGTGATCGCGTTGGACACCCGTGGCCACGGCGCCTCCGACAACGCGAGCCGGCCGTTCCGGCCCGCCGACGACCTGGCGGCCCTGCTGCGCCACCTCGGCCTCGGCCCGCTGACGGTGATCGGGCTGTCCATGGGCGGGACGATCGCCCTCGACCTGGCGCTCGAACACCCGGAGCTGGTCCGCGCGTTGGTGATCAGCGGCAACGGCACCAGCGAGTCCGAGTTCACCGACCCGTGGCTCGGCGAACTCGCCGCCGACCAGACCGCGGCCCTCGCCGAGGGCGACGGCGAGGGCTGGATCGACTCCTTCACCCGGCTCGCCTCCGGGCCGCACCGCCGCTTGGACGAGGTCGACCCGGAGGTGGTGCGCCGGCTCAAGGAGATGACCCGGAACACCATTTCCAAGCACACCCCCGACGACCCCCAGTACCTGGTGCCGGTCACCGACACCTGGAAGCGGCTGACCGGGATCACCGTCCCGCTGCTGGCGATCAACGGCGGCATCGACTCGGCGGACCACGTCAACCTGGCCGAACGGGTCGTCCGCACCGTCGTCGACGGCCGCGCGGTGACCGTCGAGGGCACCGGGCACTACCCGAACATGGAGCGGCCGGCGGAGTTCAACGCCCACCTGCTCGCCTTCCTGGGCGCCCTGCGGGGCTGACCGCCCCGCGGCCGCCGCTGGCTCGGCCGCCGCGCGGCGAGGGAGGCCGCGCGGTCCGAGCAGGCCTCAGGACCCGACCGGGGCCTCCCATGCCAGCCGGGTGCCGCCGCCCTCGGCCGGGTCGACGGTGAACGAGCCGCCGACCCGGTCGGCGCGCTCGGCCAGGTTGCGCAGCCCGCTGCGCCGCCCGCCCTCGGGCACGCCGACGCCGTCGTCCGTCACGGTCAGCGCCACCCGCCCGGCCAGCGCGCGCAGCGTCACCTCGACCCGGGACGCCCCGGCGTGCCGGGCGGCGTTGCTGAGCGCCTCGGCGAGGACCGCGACCACGTGCCCGGCCAGCTCCTGCGGCACGTCGGTGTCCAGCAGGCCCTCCATGCTCAGCCGGGGCGCGAAGCCGAGCGGCCCCTGGGCCTCGGTGACCACCCGGGTGGCCCGGGCGCGCAGGCCGCGGTCCGGCTCGCTGTGGGCGCGCAGGCCGAAGATGGTCGAGCGGATGATCTTGATGGTCTCGTCCAGGTCGGCCACCGCCCGGGCCACCCGGTCCGCCGCGGCCTGGCTCTCGATCAGCCGGCCCGCGCTCTGCAGCGTCATCCCGGTCGCGAACAGCCGCTGGATCGCCAGGTCGTGCAGATCCCGGGCGATCCGGTCACGGTCCTCCAGCAGGTTCAACTGCTCGGCGTCGCGCCGCCGTTCGGCCAGCTCCAGGGCCAGCGCGGCCTGGTCGGCGAAGCCCAGCAGCGGGCCCGTCTCCTCCGGCCCGAAGGCCGGCTGCCCCTGCGCCCGGGCCAGCAGCAGCACGCCCCGCCCGTACCCGGCACCGGTGCCCAGCGGCACCGCCACCGCCGCGCCCAGCCCGTCGAAACGGCCCGCCGGACCGGCCGGGAAACGGGTGTCGGAGGCCAGCTCGTCACTGGTGGCCGGCGAACCGGAGGCGTACGCGGCGCCGGACAGCGTGCCGTCCACCGGCACCGTCACCCCCAGCCGCGCGGAGGGATCGGCGCCGAGCGCCACCTCCACCGTCAGCTCCTCGGCCCGCTCCTCCGGGCCGGCCAGCGCCACCGAGACGTCCGCCAGCTCGGCACCGGAGATCTCCCGGGCCCGGCGGGCGATCAGCTCGACCACCTCCAGCCGCGGCGCCCCCGACAGCAGGCTTCGGGTGATCTCGGTGCTCGCCCGCAGCCAGCGCTGGCGCAGCTGCGCCTCCTCGTACAGCCGGGCGTTGTCGATCGCCACCCCGGCCGCGACCGCCAGGGTCGAGATCACCGCCTCGTCGTCCTCGTCGAAGTCCAGCCCGCCGCGCTTGTCGGTCAGGTAGAGGTTGCCGAACACCTCGCCGTGCACCCGCACCGGCACCCCCAGGAAGGTGTGCATCGGCGGGTGGTTCGCCGGGAAGCCGGCCGAGGCCGGGTGGTCGGACAGCACCGGGCAGCGCAGCGGCCGCGGCTCGCGGATCAGCTCGCCCAGGATGCCCCGGCCCGACGGCGGCGGGCCGATCTCGGCGATCTCCTCCTCGCTCAGGCCCACCGTCAGGAACTGCGACAGGGTGTGCCCGTCCGGCCCGATCACCCCGAGCGCCCCGTACCGGGCGTCCACCAGGTCGGCGGCGGCCTCCACGATCCGGTGCAGCGCCTGCGCCAGGTCCAGCTCACGCCCGACCGCCAGCACCGCCTCCAACAGGCTGTGCACCCGGTTCTGCGTGCCGCGCGCCGCGTCGATCCGCCACTGGAGCTCCTCCAGCAGCTCGTCCAGGCGCAGCCGTGGCATCCGCGCGCCGCCACCCGCCGCGCCGCCGTCCGCTCCGCCCACCGCTGTCCTCCTCGTCGTCCTGCCCTGACCAGCCCGTCCACCGTCCGGACGCACCCCGCCCACCGTCCGGACGGCCCCCGCCGCCCGACCCGACTCGGGTGCCGTCCGACCAGCGGGATTGCCGTGTTCACGGTAGTGCCCCGGTGTCGGTGGCCGGGACGGCGGGGTCGGCCGTAGGCTCCGTCGGGCGGGCCTTTCGTCCCGTCGCGGAGGGTCCTGCGGCCTCTGCCGCCGGGCCGTGTGCGGGTGCCAGGGTGGGGGAGGAGCGGACGGGGCGTCAGAGCGCACCGCGGCCCGCACCGAACCGCCGAGCGTCGACAGCGTGTCGACAGTGTGGAGGAAGAGACATGACGTCAACCGTGCTGGCCGGGGTCGACGGGTCGCCGCAGAGCACCGCGGCCGTTCACTGGGCCGCCGCCGAGGCGGTGCGCCGGGGCGCCTCGCTGCGCCTGGTGCACGCCTGGCCGTGGCTGACCGACGGGGTGTCCTCCTTCGCCGAGTCGGACGACCTGCCCGAGGCCGTCCGCCGCACCCTGGCCGAGGCCGCCGAGGACGTCCGCGGCCTGCACCCGGACCTGACCGTGGAGACCGACGCCGTCCTGGACGCGCCGGTGGACGGTCTGCTGGCCGCCGCCGCGGAGGCGGAGCTGCTGGTGCTCGGCTCGCGCGGCCGCGGCGGCTTCACCGGGCTGCTGCTGGGCTCGGTCAGCATCTCGGTGGCCGGGCGCAGCACCGTGCCGCTGGTCGTGGTGCGCGAGGCCGGAACGGCGGGCGAGAGCGGCAAGGGCGAGGTGGTGGTCGGCGTGGACGCCCACACCCCGGAGCCGGAGGTGCTGGACTTCGCCTTCCGGGCGGCGGCCCTGCGCGGCGCCCGGGTCCGGGCGGTGCACGGCTGGGACCTGCCGCCGGTGTTCGGCTACGCGGGCGGCGCCGTCCCGGCCGCCGAGCTTGGCCAGCTGGAGGCGCTGGAGGCCGAGCTGCTCTCGCTCGCCCTGGCCGGAGCGCGCGAGCGGTACCCGGACGTCGAGGTGGTCGAGGACGTGCAGCTCGGGGCCGCCCGCGCCCTGGTCGAGGCCTCCGCGGGCGCCGCCCTGGTGGTGGTTGGCCGGGGCCGCCGCCCGATTGAGTTCGGCCCCCGGCTCGGCCGGGTCGCGCACGCCGTCCTGCACCACGCCGAGGCTCCCGTCGCGGTCGTCCCGCACGGGTGACGGACGCCCGTCCGGTGGATCCGCCCCCGTCCCGATCCACCGGACGGGCCTTTGCCCGCCAAGGCCCCCCGCCCGGCCGTCGTGAGGACGGGCCCAAGGGCCCTGTCGTCCGCGCGGCCGGGCGCGCACGCTCGGAAGCAGCGGGACCTCCGGGCCCGTCCTGACCCCGCGGTTGATGCCGAAGCCCAGCGGCTGAAGGAGTGGATCGCCATGACGCTCGACCCGGCTCTCACCCAGATGCTCAGCGCGGCCGACCTGCGCCTGCTCGCCGCCGCCGGCGGCGCGGCGCCGTCGCTGCACAACAGCCAGCCCTGGCGGTTCGTGCCGACCCCGGACGGTCGCGGGCTCGCCGTGTACGCCGACACCGATCGTTCCGTACCGCTGGCCGACCCGGCCGGCGCCGCCGTGCACATCGCGGTCGGCGCGGCCGTGTTCAACCTGCGGGTGGCGGCCGGGCGGCTGGACCGGGAACCGCTGGTCCGGCTGCTGCCGGACGTCGCCGAGCCCGGGCTGCTCGCCGTGCTCGACCTCTCCCGCCCGGCCGTCGCGGAGGCGCCCTTCGGCCGCGACCTCTACCCCGCCATCGCCGCCCGGCACTCCAGCCGCGAGCCCTTCACCCAGCGCGACGTGCCCGAGGCGGTGATCGGCGAGTTGATGGCCGCCGCCCGGGAGGAGGGCGTCACCCTGGCCGCGCTGGAGGAGGAGGGCGTACGGCGGGTGCAGGAGCTCACCGCCGACGCCGAGCGCCGCAACGCCGCCGACCCGGCCAGGTCCGCCGAGTCCCGCGCCTGGCTGCGGCCCGACGACGGCACCGCCGAGGACGGCATCCCGCGGTCGGCGCTCGGCCCGCAGGACCACGACGCCCGGGTGCCGATGCGCGAGTTCGGCGGCCGCCCGCCGGAGGCCCCCGAGCAGCCGCCCTCGCAGCGCTTCGAGGCGCTGCCCCAGCTGTGCACCCTCACCACCCGCGGCGACGGCCCGCCGGACTGGCTGCGCACCGGGCAGGCGCTGGAGCGGGTCTGGCTGCTGGCCACGCTGCACGGCGTCCGGCTCACGGTCTGGCACCAGGCGATCGAGTGGCCGGACACCCGCTGGGCGCTGCGCGACCCGGCCGCCGGGCCGGGCCACGTCCAGCTGGTCCTGCGGGCCGGCTACGGCCCGCCCGGGGCGGCCACCCCGCGCCGGGCGGTCGAGGAGACGCTCGGGGAGCGGCCTTCCTGAGCCGATGACGTAGGGCGTGTCCCGCGGACCGGAAGGG
>NZ_JBHVEU010000160.1:0-17434 GCF_042802075.1 Kitasatospora sp. NPDC057518 | reverse complement strand
ACCCCCGGGGGGGGAGCCGGCGGGGCGCCGTACGGCGGCCCACCCGACTTCCTGCGCACGTCCTGTGCGAGGGCCGGGGCCCTACCGCCGCAGCCCCGCCGCCAGCAGCTCGGCGACGGTGGCGAGCTTCACCCGGGGCCGCCCCTCGGCCTCGCCCCGCTCGCGTTCCGCGCGGTCCACCGCCCGCAGTTCCCGCAGCCCGACCGCGTCCGGCCGCCGCTTGCGCACCAGCCGTTCGAAGTCGCCGCGCCCCGCCTCCGGGACGGGCAGCGCGCGGGCGGTCGCGTCGTCCAGCAGCGCGCCCACCGTCTCCCGGGCGCAGGCCCGGTTGGCGCCGATCCCGCCGGACGGCCCGCGCTTGGCCCAGCCCACCACGTACGTCCCCGGCAGCGGCCGTCCGGTCGCCGGGTCGACGACCCGCCCCGCCCGGTGCGCGACCGTCCCGGTCCGCTCGTCGAACGGCAGCCCGGGCAGCGGGACGCCCCGGTGCCCGATGGAGCGCACCACCAGCCCGGCCCGCAGCACGTCCCGCACGCCGGTGCCCTCGACCCGGCCGTCCGCCGCCGGGGCGGTCCGCTCGACGGTCAGCGCCTCGACCCGCCCCTCCCCGGACAGCTCGACCGGCGCCGACAGGAACCGCAGCACGATCCGCCGCCCCGGCCCGGGCGCCGCGTCACCGTCGTGCGGCACCAGCGGCAGCCCGGCGAGCAGCGCCGCCCCCGACGCCGTACCCGACGCCGCTTCCGCCGCCGCCCCCGCCTCCGCCTCCGCCGCCGCCTCGATGGCCGCCCGCACCTCCGGGTGGTCCGCCACCACCACCTCGACGCCCGGCAGCCGCCGCAGCGCCAGGAACTCCGCCCTGCTCCACGCCGCCTGCCCGGGGCCGCGCCGGGCGAGCAGCACGACCTCCCGGACCCGGCTGCGGCGCAGCGCGGCCAGGGCGTGGTCGGCGATGTCGGTGGCGGCGAGCCGGTCGGGATCGGTGAGCAGGATGCGGGCGACGTCCACCGCGACGTTGCCGTTGCCGACCACCACCACGCGCTCCGCCGACAGCTCCACCGCGTCGGCGGGCACGGTCGGTTCGGCGTTGTACCAGCCGACGAAGGCGGTCGCGGGCAGGCTGCCTGGCAGGTCCTCGCCGGGGATGCCGAGCCGGCGGTCGGCGGCCGCGCCGACCGCGTACACCACCGCGTGGTGGTGGGCGGCGAGCTCCTGGTGGGTGAGGTCCGTGCCGATCTCCACGTTCAGGTGCATCCGCAGCCGCGGGTCGTGGAAGACGCTCGCGAAGCTCTCCGCGATCCGCTTGGTGGACTGGTGGTCGGGCGCGACGCCGTGGCGCAGCAGGCCGCCGGTGACCGGCAGCCGGTCGATCATGGTGATCTCGGCGCTGGTGCCGCGCAGCAGTTCCTGCGCGGTGTACCCGGCGGACGGGCCGGTGCCGACGACGGCTATCCGCAGCGCTCCGACCTCGGCCGGCAGGCTGCGCGGGAAGCTGGGCGCGCCCCAGGCGTGGTCGTTGGGGTGGTCGCGGAACCAGTCGCGGTTGAGGTCGCCGAACACGGTGTCGGGTCCGCGCAGCCGGTCGACCGGGAACACCGCGTCCACCGGACAGGCGTCCGCGCAGGCGCCGCAGTCGATGCACGCCCGCGGGTCGATGTAGAGCGTGTCGGTGGTGCCGAACTCCGGTTCGTCCGGGGTCGGGTGGATGCAGTTGACCGGGCAGACGGACACGCACGAGGCGTCGTTGCAGCAGGTCTGGGTGATCGCGTAGGCCATGGCCGGGGTGGGTCCTCGCTGCGCGTGGGGGATGGGGCGGCTCGGTGGTGACGATCCGTCAGAGCATGTGCACCCGGCGGTAGACGGCCGCCGAGCGGCTGGTGAGCAGGCCGGTCTCGGCGAGGAAGGCCATCAGGTGCCGGGAGCTGGTGCGCATCATCGCCTTGCGGTGCTCGCTGGCCCGCACTTCGGCGAGCGCCCGCTGCACGTCGAGCCCGGCGGCCTTGTACACGCCCGGGTGCACCATGCTGGTGACGATGACGTACGCGCCCACGGCGATGCCGGTGGCCGAGGCGCGCCGGCGGGCCGGGCTCGCGTGGCGCATCCGCTCGCGGATCTCCTGCCGGGCGAACTTCATGTGCCGGGACTCCTCGACCACGTGGATCCGGGACGTGCCGCGGACGATCTCCAGCACCTTCTCGCCGCGCATCCAGTCGCGCTGCATGACGTCGAGCACCTCTTCGGCCACCAGGATGCCGCCGTAGGCGAGTTCGCCCTTGGCGAGCGCCTTGAAGGCGCGCCCGGCCTGGGCGATCACCTTGTTCGGGCGGTAGGCGGGGACGCCCATCTTGGCGCAGGCGCGGGCGAACATGATCGAGTGGCGGCACTCGTCGGCGATCTCGGTGAGCGCGAACTGGAACTCGGCGGTGGCGGGGTTCTTGAGGTACTGGTCGCGCAGCACCATCTGCTGGAGGATCATCTCGAACCAGATGCCGGTGTTCATGATCGAGCAGACCTCGTGCCGGGTGAGCGTGACCCGCTGGCGCTCGGTCATCTCGTCCCACAGCCGGGTGCCGTAGAGGGTGCTCCACTCCGGGTTGAGGCCGTAGTGGTCGTCCGGGAGGGGGGCGTCCCAGTCGATCTCGGCCGAGGGGTCGTAGGAGAGGGTGGCGGCCGACTCCAGCAGCCGCTTCGAGACGTCGTCGTCGGCCGTGGTGTGGCCGTGCCCCGTCTGCCAGGTGAGAGCCATGGCTGCCTCCAGGTGCCTGTTCCGCGGGTTCCCGCTCACCCGCTTATTAGACGGACAGTACAATAAGAGCCGGTCGCCGAGAACCCCCTGCGCGACAGCGATCCGGCGCGTGACCGTACGGCTCACGCCCCCCTTCCGCCTCCGGGCACGCCCCCTTCCGTCTCACGGTCACGCCCCTCTTCCGCCTCCGGCCCCGTCCCCCTTCCGCCTCCGGCCCCGCCCCGCCTTCCGTCTCACGGCACGGCGAAGGGCGGGACCCGCCCGCTGCCGGGGTCCCGCCCTTCGCCGCAAGCCCTCCGGCGCGCTGCCGCTACCCGCCGATCGCCTGCCGCAGCGCCTCCGCCGCCTCGGCCGTCGCCTCCCGGAAGCGGTGGCCGATACCGATGTAGCTGGCGTACCCGTGGATGAGGTCCGACTGCCGGCTCAGCCGCACCGCGACCCCGGCCTCCTCCAGCGCCCGCGCGTACGCCTCGCCCTCGTCGCGCAGCGGGTCGAAGCCCGCGGTGCCGATGTACGCGGGCGGCAGGCCGGTCAGGTCCTCGGCGAGCAGCGGCGACAGCCGCGGGTCGGTGCGGTCGGCGGGCGCGGGCGCGTACCGGTCGGCGAACCAGTCCATGTCGGCGCTGGTCAGGAAGAACCCGTCGGCGAACAGTGCGCGCGAGGGGCGCCGGGTCGAGGCGTCGGTCGCCGGGTACAGCAGCAGCTGGAACACCGGCGCGGGGCCGCCCCGCCGGACCGCCTGCTGGGCGGCGACGGCGGCCAGGTTGCCGCCCGCGCTGTCCCCGCCGACCGCGATCCGCTCCGGGTCCGCGCCCAGGTCGGCGGCCTTGGCGTAGGCGTAGTCGAACGCGGCCAGCGCGTCCTCGGCCGCCGCCGGGAACGCGTGCTCGGGCGCCAGCCGGTACTCCACCGACAGCACCCGCACCCGCGCCCGCTGGGCGAGGAAGCGGGCGACGTGGTCGTGGCTGGCCCGGCTGCCGACCACCCAGCCCCCGCCGTGCAGGAGGACCAGCAGGCCGGAACCGGCCGCCAGCCCCTCCGGGGTGTACAGCGTCGCGGCCAGTTCGCCGTGCTCCTGCGGGATGCCGACGCTCCGCGCGGCCACCGTACGGTTGCGCGGCCCGCCCACCAGGTGCCGCGCGTGCTCCATCGCGGCGCGCGACGGCCCGACCCCGCCCGACATCACCAGGGACGCCCCGGACAGCCGTTGGAGCTTGAGTATCAACTGCGCGTCCAGCGCGAGCGTCTGCCCGTCGAGGACCACCGGCTTGCCCGCGACGGCCCGCCGCAGGCCCTCGGGCAGCGCGTACGCGGCGCGGACGACGGCGGCCTGGATCCGAACGGGCGGTGGGATCGTCATCTCTTCTGCCTCCTGACGGCGGCCCTGGAACGGTGTCGGGGCGGTTCTGCCGGGGCCGGGAGCCCATGATGGGCCCCTCCCGGCGGACGCGGAAGCCCCCTGGACGCCGTCTGGTCCCGCCCTCGACCCCGCCCCCGCCCCCGCCCTCGACCCTGCCGCCCGCCCGCTCACCCCGTACTCGAGGCCACCTCCAACCGCCGTGCCCGGGAGGCCAGATGGCGCCGCTCCGGGGCGCTCGCCGTCCGGGCCGCCGCCTCCCGGTAGGCGCGGGCGGCGGCCGCCGGGTCGGTGCCGAGCCGGTCGAGCAGGTGCGCCCGGACGGCGAGCAGCCGGTGGTGCCGGGCCAGGCGCCGGTCCCCGGCCAGCTCCGCCACCAGTGCCAGCCCGGCCTCCGGCCCGTGCACCATCGCGACCGCGACCGCCCGGTTGAGCGCGACCACCGGGTTCGGGTCGAGGCGCAGCAGCAGGTCGTACAGCGCCAGGACCTGCGGCCAGTCGGTCTCCCGCGCCGTCGCCGCCTCCCCGTGCACCGCGGCGATCGCGGCCTGCACCTGGTACGGCCCGGCCTGCCCGCGCGGCAGCACCGAGGCGATCAACTCCAGCCCCTCGTCCAGCAGTTCACGGTCCCACCGGCCGCGGTCCTGCTCGTCCAGCGGCACCACCGCGCCGTGCGCCCCGGTGCGGGCCGGCCGGCGGGCGTCGGTCAGCAGCATCAGCGCGAGCAGCCCCGCCGTCTCGGCGTCCCCGGGGGTGAGCCGCCGCAGCAGCCGGGTCAGCCGGATCGCCTCCTCGGACAGCCGCGGCGCGGTCAGCTCCTCGCCGCCGCTCGCCGTGTAGCCCTCGTTGAAGACCAGGTACAGCACGTGCCGGACCTCGCCCAGCCGCCCCGCCCCGCCCTCCGGGAGGGACTCTCCCCCGCCGAGGGACAGTCCCCCGCCCACGCTCCTCAGCGTCTGCTTCGCCCGGCTGATCCGCTGCGCCATCGTCGCCTCGGGCACCAGGAACGCGGCCGCGATCTGCGCGGTGGTCAGGCCGCCGACCGCGCGCAGGGTCAGCGCGATCCGGCTCGGCACGGACAGCGCCGGGTGGCAGCAGAGGAACAGCAGCGCGAGCGAGTCGTCCGCCGCCGGGTCGGGCGCGTCGGCCGCGGGGGCCAGCAGCGCCGACTGCGGCGTGGCCAGCGCCAGCGCCTCCTCCCGGCGGCGGCGCGCCGAATCGCTGCGCACCCGGTCCACCAGCCGCCGCTCCGCGACCGTCACCAGCCAGCCCCTCGGGTTGGCCGGCACCCCGCCCTCCGGCCACTGCGTCGCGGCGGCCAGCAGCGCCTCCTGCACCGCGTCCTCGCACGCGTCGAACGCCCCGCCGTGCCGCCGCACCAGCACGCCGAGGACCTGCGGCGCCAGTTCGCGCAGCAGGCCCTCGACGGCACCGGTCGTTCCGCTCACTCGCACACGGGGAGGTCGCCCGCCACGGACTCGTGCAGGACCGGCCACAGCTCCACCGGCTCCACGTCCGCGAACGGCATGTCCGCCGCGATCTGCTGGGCCCGCTCCAGGCTCTCGCAGTCCAGCAGGTAGAAGCTGGCCACGTACTCCTTGGTCTCCAGGTACGGCCCGTCGGTGACCACCGGCACCCCCTCCGCCCGCCGCACCAGCTGCGCCGCCGCCGCGTCCGCCAGCCCGTACGCGCCGACCAGCTCCCCGCTCTCCCGGTACCGCGCGTTGAACGCCTCCTGCCTGGCGATCGCCTCCGGCCACGCCTCGGCCGGGAAGGAGTCCCACTTGGCCTGGTTGCCGTAGATCATCGCGACGTACTTCATTCCGGGTGTCCCCTCCGTCTCACGCGCCCCGTCGGCGCGCCGTCACCTCTCAGTCGGAGCGGCGGAACCCGGCCTCTACATCGGCCGACGACTTTTCCGAGGAATCTTTCTCGCGCCCCTGACCCCCACGAACGATCAAGGTACGGCAGCCGCCGGCCACCCGGTGCTCAGGAGTTGCGCCGGTCCTCCGCGTCGAAGGACGTGAGGGCCAGGGCTCCCGGTTCGAGGGCCTGGCGCAGGGCGGCCAGGACGGTTGGGTCCAACCCTCCCACGGCGTCGGCGAGTTCCTCGGCCACGTCCGCCGCGATCTCCGCGGCCACGGCCTGTGCGGGTGTGCGGGGGCCGAGCTTGCTGACGGCGGCGGCGGCGCGGGTGGGGGTGAGCAGGGCCGAGGCCTGGACGAGGAGCCAGGCGGGGACGCCGGCCGCGCCCTCCGGCGGGGGGAGGTAGGGGCGGGCGCCGTCGTAGCGGTCGTCCTCGGCGAAGGCCCGCTGCTTCACCTTCACGAGCGGACGGGCGGTGGCGGACTCGTGCCATTCGCCGGCCGGTTTGAGGACGTACCCCTCGGCGAGGTTGTCCGGCAGCTCGGGCAGGCCGAACAGGGCGGGCACCCGGCTGGGGTAGCGGACCGGCAGGTCGTGCAGGGTGTTCAGCGGGCCGTGGCCGAGCAGGGGGACGCAGGTGAGTCCGGCGGCCCGCGCGGCCGCGCGCAGGGTCCGGTCGGCGATCCACCAGCGGCCCTCGGGTGTCTCGACGGTGGCGTCGAAGGGCAGCCAGCGCAGGCCGGGGGCGTACCAGACGCCGGTCTGGACCGGGTCGACGCCGGGGACGGCGGGCACCCCGGGGTGCGGGTAGCGGCCGCCGGCCAGTTCGCCGTAGACCGTCACCACGGCGGCGGCGCCCCACGGTTCGCGCACCGCGGCGGCGAACCGGGCGGCCGCGACGGAGAGTTCGGGCCAGATCCGGCTCACCCCGAAGAAGCCGTCCAGCCCCTCGTCGTCCAGCAGTTCACGCCGTTTCGCGGCCCGTACGGAGCCGCCTTCGCAGACCACGGCGAAGTGCGCCCCGTGCACCTTCTCGGCCGCGGTCCACTCGCGGCTGCCGGGCCCGCCGGAGCGGCCCCGGGCGGGGATCTTGGGGTAGGGCCGCAGCCCGGGCCCGTCGGACACCGTCTCGAACACCGTCTCGGACACGAACGGAATCCTCGCCGCCGGGGCCGCCGCCTGGCAACCGGGATTTCCCGGCCCGGACGACGACCCGGGTCGGAGCGGCGACCCGGGTCGGAGCGGCGCGGGTCAGACCCCCCACTCCGCGCGCAGCGCCGCGAAGGCCTCGTGGAACCCCGGGAAGGTCTTCCGCACGCAGCCCGGGTCGTCGAAGGTGATGCCGGGGGTGCGCAGCGAGGTGACGGCGAAGGACATGACGATCCGGTGGTCGGAGTGGGTGGTGACCTCGGCCGGGCGGGGCGTGCCGGGCCGGATCTCGATCCAGTCGTCCCCGGTGGCCACGGTGACGCCCATCGCGCGCAGGTTGTCGGCGCAGGCCTCCAGGCGGTCGCACTCCTTGACCCGGGTGTTGTGGACGTCCTCGATCCGCACCGGCCCGGTGGCGAACGGGGCGATGGCCGCGAGGGTGGGCATGGTGTCGGAGATGTCCCGCATGTTGACGGTGATCCCGCCGAGCGGGCCCTCGCCGGCCACCGTGGTGCGGTCGGCGCCGACGTCCACCCGGGCGCCCATCCGCCGCAGCACGTCGACGAAGCGCAGGTCGCCCTGGAGCGCGTCCCGGCCGAGGCCGGGGACGGTGACCTCCCGGCCGGCCAGGGCCGCGGCGGCGAAGAAGTAGCTGGCCGTGGAGGCGTCCGGCTCGATCGGGTAGTCGGCGGCCCGGTAGCCGCCGGGGGGCACCTCGAACAGCTCGCCCGCGGGCGTCCGTTCCCGCTTCACCTCGACCCCGAAGTCGCGCATCATCGCCAGGGTGATGCCGATGTACGGCGCGGAGACCAGCCGGGTGACGGTGATCCGCAGGCCGTCCCGGGTGAGCGGGCCGAGCAGCAGCAGCGCGGTCAGGTACTGCGAGGACTGCCCTGCGTCCAGGGTGAGTTCACCGCCGCGGACGCCGTCGGCGAGGACCGTCAGCGGGTGGTGCCCCTCGGCCTCCTCGTGCCGCAGGTCCACGCCCAGTTCGCGCAGCGCCCGGGTGAGCGGGGCGACCGGGCGGCGGCGCATCTGGGCGGAGGCGTCGAAGCGGTACGTGCCGTGGCCGGCGGCGGCGAGGGTGGGCAGGAAGCGCGCGGTGGTGGCGCCGTCGCGGCAGTACACCTCGGCCTCCGGGACGGCGGGACCGGCCGGGCGGCCCTCCACCCGCCACGCCGCGGCCGTCCGCTCGATCCGGTACCCGAGGGTGTCCAGCCCCTGCGCGAAGCCCTCGGTGTCGTCCGAGGACAGCGGCCGGCGCAGGGTGGTCACGCCCTCGGCGGCGGCGGCCAGGAACAGCGCCCGGGCGGTGATGGACTTGGACCCGGGGATCTCCACAGCAGTCACGGCAGGCTCTCCCAACTCGAGTGTCCGACAGGTGTCTCCGGTGACGTCGGGCCCGATCCTGCCCGACCCGGCCACCGCCGTGGCCGACCATCCACGGACTGGACGGTGACGGGGGCGACAACAGTGGGCGAAGGCTTCAGCCGCGTGCCGAGGGGCCGTTTCAGCAGCGCGCCCAGAGCCCGGCCAGGTGCGTGTGCAGGACCTCCTCCGCCTCCGCCGCCGTCCGGTGCCCGACCAGTACGTGCGCGGTGAGCCCGTCGGCGAGGGCGAGCAGCGTACGGGCTTCGTTCCGCGCGTCCACCGCCCCGTCGACCGCCGCTCCGCCCAGCGCCGATCCCCCGGCCGCCGGCCCGCCCGCTGTCGCCCCGCCCAGCGCCGATCCCCCGCCCGCCGCCTCCGCGACCAGCCGCACCACCAGCTCCTCCAGCGCCGCGTAGCTGCTCCGCAGGGTGGCCGCCAGCGCCGGGTTGACGGCGGCGCCGGCGACGAAGGCGAGCCAGATCCTGGCCTCGGCCCGGTGTTCCTCGCGCAGCAGCGCCACCTCGCCCGCCACCAGCCCGAGTTCGGTGGCCGCCGACTGCGCCGGGCCGGCCGTGAGCCGGTTCCGCACCCGCGCGGTGACCCGCTCGCCGACGTGCGCGAGCGCGGCCAGCAGCATCTCCTCCTTGGTGCGGAAGCAGCGCTGGACGGCCCCCATCGAGACCTCCGCCCGGGTGGCGACGTCCCGCAGGGTGACGCCCTCCAGTCCGTGCTCGTCCACCAGCAGGCAGACGGCCTCGGCGATCCGCCGGCGCCGGCCCTCGTGGTCCACCTGTTTCGGCATGCCCGTCCTCCTCGCCGCCGTGTTCTCCGATATTCGATATTCCGATGCAAGCGTATCGGTTCCGGGCTAGGGTTCGTTCCGTTCCGATGCGACCGCATCGGAACGAGCCCGACGACCCGCCGAGGAGCGCCCCCATGTCCCTGTGGAGCAAGCCCGCCACCGAACTCGCCGCCGCCGTGCGCGGCGGCGAGGTGTCGGCCCTGGAGGTGGTGGACAGCCACCTGGCCCGGATCGACGAGGTCAACCCCCGTCTGAACGCCGTCACCCAGCTCCTCGCCGACCGGGCCCGCGCGGCCGCGCGGGACACCGACCGCCGCCGGGCCGCCGGCGAGCCCCTCGGGCCGCTCGCGGGCGTGCCGTTCACCGTGAAGGAGTGCACCCCGATCGCCGGTGTGGCCACCACCTTCGGCACCCCGCGCTTCCGCGACCACGTCGCCACCGACGACGCCGTCCCGGTGACCCGGCTGCGCGCGGCCGGGGCGATCCCGATCGGCCACAGCAACCTGCCGACCCTGATCCTCGCCGGGATGCACACCCGCAGCGAGCTGTACGGCGACACCTACAACCCCTGGGACCGGCGCCGCACCCCGGGCGGCACCAGCGGCGGGGACGGCGTGGCCGTCGCCGCCGGGATGGCCCCGCTCGGGCTCGGCAACGACTCCGGCGGCTCGGTCCGCATCCCCGCCTCCTTCTGCGGGGTCGCCGCCCTCGATCCGACCACCGGCCGCTTCCCCGCCGACCAGCGCCTGATCGGCCCGGACGACCCCGGCCCGGCCTCCCAGATCCTGGTCACCGACGGCCCGTTGGCCCGTACGGTCGCCGACCTGCGGCTCGCCTACGAGACGCTGGCGGGCACCGACCCGCGCGACCCGCGCGCCGTGCCCGTCCCGCTGTACGGCGAGCCGCTCGCCGCCCCCGTCCGGGTCGCCGTCGTCGCCGACCCGGGCGGCCACGGCGTCCACCCCACCGTCCGCCGCGCCGTCGAGACCGCCGCCGACGCGCTGCGCGACGCCGGGTACGACGTCCAGGAGATCCCCGACGTCCCGCGGCTGGACGAGGCGCTCGACACCTACCACCGCCTGACCGGCACCGAGTTCGCGCCGAACTGGCCCGCCGTCCGGCAGCTGCTGGGCGAGGGCGGCGACCGCTTCATCGAGCTGACGATGCGCAGCTCCCCGCCCGTGGACGGCCCCGGCCTGATCCGGCTGCTGGGCACCTGGATGAACATCCGCCGCTCCTGGGCGGAGTTCCTGCACGCGTACCCGCTGCTGCTGGGCCCGGTGTTCACCGAGCCGCCGGTCGAACCGGGCCTGGAGTCGCGGGACCAGGCGGGCCGGGACCGGGTCGCCTCGGCCATGCGGCTCTGCTCGGTGACCAGCTTCGTCGGCGTCCCGTCCGTCGCCGTCCCGACCGGTCTCGCCGCGGACGGCCTCCCCACCGGTGTGCAGCTCGTCGGCCGGGCCTTCCGGGAGGACCTCTGCCTGGCCGCCGCCCAGGCCGTCGAGGACCGCCTCGGCACCCTCGCCCCGATCGACCCGAGGCCGTAAGCCGCAGGCCGTAAGCCGCAGGCCGCAGGCCGCAGGCCGTAAGCCGCAGGCCGCACCGACCGCCGGGGCTGCTCCCGCCGTGGCCACATCACCGTGGCCGCACCGCCGCTCAGGCGCCGGGCAGCCCCGGCACCACCAGCCCGCTCTCGTACGCGATCACCACCGCATGGGTCCGGTTCTGCGCGCCGAGCTTGCCCAGCACGTTCCCGACGTGCGTCTTCACCGTCTCCTGGCTCACCGCGAGGGCCTGCGCGATCTCCGGGTTGGAGAGCCCGGTCGCCATCAGCCGCAGCACCCCCTCCTCCCGGCCGGTCAGCGCCGCCCTGGGCAGCGCCTCGGCCGACTCCAGCGGCCGGGCCGCGACCATCCGGCGCAGCGCGGCGGGGAACAGCACCGCCTCCCCGGCGGCCACCACCCGCACCGCCTCGGCGATCTGCGGGACGGGCCGCCGCTTCAGCACGAAGCCGCTGGCGCCGGCGCTCAGCGCGGCGGTGACGTAGCCGTCGTTCTCGAAGGTGGTGATCACCACGACCTTGGGCGGGTCGGCGTCCTTCAGCAGTTCGCGGGTCGCCTCGATCCCGTTGCGACGCGGCATCCGCACGTCCATCAGCACCACGTCCGGCCGCAACATCCGGACCTGCTGGACCACTTCGACGCCGTCGGCGGCCCGCCCGACCACCGTGATGCCCTGTTGGGCGCCCAGCAGGGTGCTCAGGCCGCTGCGGGTGACGGGGTCGTCGTCGGCGATCAGGAGGGTGACGTCGGGCGCCGCCCCCGCGGCGGGGTCGGCCACCCTGTCCTCACCGCTCCCGCTCACGCCGACCACCGCATCGGCAGCCGGACCGCCAGCCGCCACTGCCCCTCGCCGTACGGACCGGCCTCGAACTCGCCGTGCAGCAGCCGCACCCGCTCGGCCAGCCCGGGCAGGCCGTGCCCGGAGGTCGGGAAGCCACCCGCCCCGGCCCCGTCCGCCACCCCGTTGACCACGCTCAGCTCCAGCTCGTCCGCCCCCGCCGCCACCCGCAGCTCGATCGTCCCGCCCGAGCCGTGCCGCAGCGCGTTGGTCAGCCCCTCCTGGACGATCCGGTACGCGGCCCGGGAGAGCGTGCCCTGCACCTGCGCCAGGTCCCCGGTGGTGCGCGGCGCCACGACGGCGCCCGCGTGCCGGAGCCGGTCGATCAGCTCGGGCAGGTCGGTGAGGGTGCGGGTCGGCGCGGTGCCGGACTGCTCCTCGCGCAGCGCGCCGAGCACGTAGTCGAGGTCCTCCAGCGCGGCCCGGGTCGACTCCTCGATGCTGCGCATGGCGGCCCGCGCCGCGACCGGGTCGTCGGCCAGTACCTCGCCCGCGACGGCGGCCTGGATGGTGGCGGCGGTCAGGGTGTGCCCGATGGAGTCGTGCAGTTCGTGGGCCAGCCGGTTGCGTTCGGCGAGCAGCCGCTCCCGCTCGGCGGCCATCGCGAGCCGCTCGGCCGGCGAGGGCCCGAGCAGCCGGGGCGCCAGCCACCGCAGCGCGCCCGACACGGCCACGAACAGCGCCACCGCGAGCACCAGGGCGAGCACTCCCACGATCCAGGCCCAGACGCCCGTCACGTCCGTGGCCCAGCCGAGGAGGCTGACCCTCGCCGTGCCCTCCGCCCAGCGGCCGGGCAGCGCCACGGCCGTCACCAGCAGCGTGCTGCCGCCGATCAGCACCGTCCAGCCCAGTGCCACGTGCGCCACCACGAACGCCGGCGTCCGCCACCACTCCGCCGCCGCGGCCCCCTTCACCGGGGCGGGCACCGCGACGCCCAGCGTCCTGCGCGCCCCCGCCGCCAGCACCCGGCGCACCAGCCGGGGCAGCCCGCACAGCCCGAGCAGCACCGCCCACAGGGGCAGCGCCACCCAGACCGAGTCCGGGCGGCCGGACAGCCCCAGCGTCACCCCGAGCGCCACCATCGCCACCGGCAGCGCGGCCACTGCCCCGACCACCGCGAACAGCACACCTGTATACGTCGACCCGCGCAGCAGCGGCTTCAGTCCCTTGATCATGTCCGCCAGTATCACCGGCCTTCGCACCCTCGCCCTCCCCCGATCGAGGGAGGATCTCCGCAGGTCCGCGCCGTGCCCCCGCGCCGTCCGCCACCCGTCGGCTCCGCCGACTCCGCCGAGCGCGACGCGGCTCCCCGCGGCGGGGCCCCGGGCGCGGTCCCGCGCCGCCCGTCCGAGGGCCGCCGACCTTCACCGACGAGGGCCCCGTCGAACTCGGCCGGAACGCGACCACTCGTTCGCGTGATTCGGGGTCGAAGCCACCGCCGGGGCCGCCGGAGATCAGACCATCGCAAGGATGACGATCAATCAAAAACTCTTCCGGCAAGGCCTGTTGGCGACCGCCTCCACTGCCACGGCGCTGGCCGTCACGACCGGCACCACGACGACCGCCCCGGCCGCACCCGCCCAGCGGGACGGCGGCCCGCAGGCCTACCGGGTGTCCGTCCGGGCCGGTGGGGCCTGGGAACTGCCCCCCGGCCTGACCTCCTTCACGGTGTACGTCCGGGGTTCCGGCGGCGGCTCCGGTGGCGGCGGCTCCGGAAGCGGCTGGAGCGGCAGCCGGGACGCCGCCGAGGGCACCACCGAGGGCACCATCAGCAGCGGCGGCCCGGCGACCGCCCCCGGCTGACGCAGCCGGGCGGAGGCAGAACGACGCCCGCCCCGGCACCCCCACCGCCCCGCACGGCCGAACCACGGGAAATCGGCCGCCGCCCCGGATCCGCACCCCTCCCGACCTGCCCGATGCGGATCCGGGGGTGCGGATTCCGGCCGTTTCGGTGATCGGCCTGCCAACGAACGGACGGTGGCCGAGACTTGGCCACCGGACCGGGCACCCGACCAGCCTGACTCCGACGGAACGTCAATTCGCTTGATCCACAAGGTCATTGAAGAGACAGGAGTTTCCGGATGGCTGGTTCATCCACCCCGCGCACGGCCGCCCTCGCCGCCGCCGCGACGGCCGTCGCCCTGCTCCTCGGCCCGGTACCCGCCGCAACGGCCGACCCAGGCGCACCGCTCCCGACCCCCTATCTCCTACCGCTGCCCGCCAACGCCGGCCCGCTCAGCACCGCGTACAGCCTGAACAACGCGGGCGACGTCCTCGGCGAGTGCTACCTGGACATCCCCGGCCGGTTCGCCCCGCGCGCCCTCCGCTGGAACACCGGCAACCTCGGCCTCACCACCCTGGAACCACTGCCCGGCGAGACCGGTACCCGCCCGGGCGCCATGAACGAGGCGGGCATCGCGGTCGGGGTCTCCTTCGCGTCGCTGACCGACAACCACCCGGTCCGCTGGGCCCTCGACGGCACCCCGACCGCCCTGGAACTGCCGGCCGGAGCCCGCGGCGGCGGCGCGTCCGGGATCAACAACGCCGGTGTCGCGATCGGCAGTTCGTACGACGCGGTGTTCCGCCCCGTGCCCGTGAAGTGGCGGGCCGACGGCACCCGGGTCGCCCTGCCCCTGCTGGACGGCGACGACACCGGCTCGACCACGGCCGTCAACGACGCGGGCTTCGTCATCGGCTGGTCCGAACGGCGCCTCAGCGGCGAACCCCGGACGCGTACGGTGGTCTGGAGCCCGTCGGGCACCGTGACCGAACTGCCGCCCCCACCGGGGATCGACGTGGTCGGGGCCCGCCGGATCACCAACTCCGGCGTGATCCTCGGCAGCGGACGGCGCGAGGGGGGCACCGAGCTCGACCGGCTGGTGGTCTGGGCGGCGGACGGCACCGTCCGGGACATCGGCGAGGGCCGGCCGAGCTCGATCACCGACACCGGCACCGTCGTCGGGGTGGCCTTCGGCGCCGCCCGCCCCCTGCAGGCCGCGTACTGGCGGCCGGACGGCACCCGGACCCTGCTCGACGGCCCGGCGGGCTGGCAGACCACGGCGAACGCGATCAACAGCGCGGGCACCGCCGTCGGCACCGCGACGAGTTCGGACTGGTACCACGGCACGGCACTGCTGTGGAAGCGCGACGGGACGGCCGTCACGCTCCCGCCGTCCTCGCTCAGCCCGTACGCCTCGGCCTCCGTCATCAACGAGTCCGGGGTGATCGTCGGGCACGCCACCCTGCCGGACGCGCAGTCGCTGCCGCGCGCGATGGTCTGGAAGCCCTGATGGCCACGACCCAAAGTCGCCCCGACGAGACAGGAGTTCTCCGCATGACCGGTTCACGCACCCCTCGTACGGCCGCCCTCGCCGCCGCCGCGACGGCCGCCGCCCTGCTCCTCGGCCCGATACCCGCGGCGGCTGCCACCCCCGCCCGGTACCTGGCCTCCCCGCAGTTCCTGCCGACCCCGCCGGACACCGCCTACAGCACGGTGTGGGGCCTGAGCCGCGACGGCGCCGTCGTCGGCGAGTACTTCGCGAAGACCCCCGGCCAGTCCGGTCCGCGCGCGATCCGCTGGAGCCCCGACCACCTCGGCTACACCGTCCTGGCGCCGCTGCCCGGCGACCTGTCCAGCCGGCCGGCCGGGCACAACGACACGGGCACCGTGGTCGGTCTCTCCTTCGTGTCGCTGAGTGACAACCACCCGGTCCGCTGGACCCCGGACGGCACCCCGACCGCGCTGGAGCTGCCGGCCGGAGTCCGCGGCGGCGGCGCGGGAGCGGTCAACGACGCCGGTGTCGTGGTGGGCGGCTCGTACGACGAGGTCTACCAGCCCAAGCCCTTGAAGTGGCGGGCCGACGGCACCCGGGTCGACCTGCCGCTGCTGCCCGGCGACACCATGGGCTCGACCACCTCCGTCACCAACGCGGGCATCGTCGCCGGCATCTCCAAGCGGCGCCTCGGCAACGGCGACTACCAGGAGACCCCGGTGCTCTGGAGCCCGACGGACACGGTGACCGCGCTCCCGCTCCCGCCGGGCGTCGACGGCGCCCGGGTGGACCGGATGACCGACGACGGCGTGGTGCTCGGCCACGGGCGGCGGGCCGGCGGCACGGAGTTCGACCGGGTGCTGGTCTGGACGGCCGACGGCACCGTCCGCGACGCCGGCTACGGCCGGACACGGGCCGTCAACAGCGCGGGCACCGTCGTCGGGGCCACGTTCGACGCGGCGCACTCCACGTTCGCCGCCCGCTGGAACCCGGACGGCAGCCAGACCCTGCTCGGCGGCCCGGCGGGCCGGCAGAGCGAGGCCATGGCGGTCAACAGCGCGGGTACCGCCGTCGGCAGCGCCCAGGGCCCGGACTGGACCCGCAGCACCGCCCTGCTGTGGCAGCCCGACGGAACGACCGTCACGCTCCCGCCGTCCCCGCTCAGCCCGTACGCCCAGGCCAGGTACATCAACGACGCCGGACTGGTCGCCGGTCACGCCGTCGAGCTGAACGCGGCCGGCCAGCCGGTCGCGTCCCACCCCGTGGTCTGGAAGCCCTGACGCGGAACGGCCGGTCGGCCCTTGGAACGGCCGGTCCCCTCTCGGACCGGCCGTTCTCAGCCCCGCTCCGGCGCGGGCCCGAGGGCGTCGCGCAGCATGGTGCGGGAGGTGATGCCGAGCCGCTCGTAGATCTGGTACCGGTGCGCGCCGACGGTCCGGTGCGAGAGGAACAGCCGTTCGGCGATCTGCTTGTTGGTGAGTCCGGAGGCGGCGAGGCGGGCGATCTCCAGCTTCTGGACGCTCAGGCCGTGGGTGTTCGAGGCGTCGGCCCCCGGCCTGCTCGCGCCCGTCGCCCGCAGTTCGTTCCGCGCCCGCTCGGCCCACGGCCGGGCGTCCGGCTCCTCGAACACCTCCAGGGCGGCGGCGAGTTGGGCCCGGGCCCGGACCGTCGCCCGGGCCCGGCGGAGCCGTTCGCCGTGGGCGAGCCGGACCCGGGCATGGTCGAAGCGCCACCGGTCGGCTCCGGGGGTGTCCAGCGCGAGGGCGAAGCGGCGCAGGGCGTCCCGGTCGTCCTCGGCGCAGAGGGCGGCCGACGCCTCCAGCAGCATGGCGTGCCGGGAGGACACCGCGCCGAGGCGGTCGAGGTAGAGGGCCCCGGTGCCGACCCGGGTGACCAGGACGGGGTCGGGCTCGTCCGCCAACGAGGCCAACCGCAATCCACGGCCCCGTGCGCCCGGCGGCCGGTCGGTCCTCGGATCGGCCGGCCGCCGCAGCTGTCTCCTGACGCACCGCCTGCTCCGCCCGGACGACCTCGGCGATCGACCGCCCGACCGGCCGTTTCCGCAGGTCGGCGCGGCGCGCCTGACGCACCGTGGGCACCGCTCGGCTGGCGACCCCGCTTGCGCGGGGAGGCGGCACGTGTCCCGCTGGTTCCGGCGGGCCGATCGGCACCGCAGGCATCGCCTCGGCCCAGGAGGGCCTGGACGCGAACTTCGGCAAAGGTCAGTTCGTCGTCAACCAGAACGGCGCCGGCGTCGCGGATACGAACTCCACCGTCAACTCCGACGGCCTCCAGCACACCGACTTCTGGATCTGGTCCGACGACACCGGCGTCTCCGGCGCGTTCACCGGCTCGGGCGCCACCTGGAACCAAGGCTGACGAACCCCGCACCACCGGACGTACGGACCCCCGGAGCGGGGACACTGCTGATCCGGATCCCGGAATGACGAAACGGCCGGTCGACCACGAAG
>NZ_JBHVEU010000159.1:0-17659 GCF_042802075.1 Kitasatospora sp. NPDC057518 | reverse complement strand
CCGTGAGGCCTCCGCGCGACCCCCCCTCGGGGGCCTCTGGAGGCTCCTTCGGGCAGCCCTCGCCGAGCCTCCGCCGAGCCCCTGCGGGGCCCGGCCGGCCGGGGGCGGACGGGGGGTCGCGCACTGTCCATGCGCTAAGACCGCGATCTCACTCCGCGAGACACAAGTTCAATCTCCGGCGAAAAGCGCCACTCTGGACGGGAGCGGCCCGGGAGTCTCAGGGCGGCGCACACGCTTTGACCTCGACGACACGAGAAGGCCGGCAACGCGGCCGGCTGGAGGGAATCCGATGGGACGGACACTCGCAGAGAAGGTCTGGGACGACCACGTCGTGCGGCGCGCGGAGGGCGAACCCGACCTCCTCTTCATCGACCTCCACCTGCTCCACGAGGTCACCAGCCCGCAGGCCTTCGACGGGCTGCGGCTGGCCGGCCGTACGGTCCGCCGCACCGATCTGACGATCGCCACCGAGGACCACAACACCCCCACCCTGGACATCGACAAGCCGATCGCGGACCCGGTCTCCAGGGTGCAGCTGGAGACCCTGCGCAGGAACGCCGCCGAGTTCGGCGTCCGGATCCACTCGCTCGGCGACGTCGAACAGGGCGTCGTGCACGTCGTCGGCCCGCAGCTCGGCCTGACCCAGCCCGGCATGACCGTGGTCTGCGGCGACTCCCACACCTCGACCCACGGCGCCTTCGGCGCGCTGGCGTTCGGCATCGGCACCAGCCAGGTCGAGCACGTGCTGGCCACCCAGACCCTGCCGCTGGCGCCGTTCCGGACCATGGCGGTCACCGTCGAGGGCGAACTGCCCGAGGGCGTCACCGCCAAGGACCTGATCCTGGCCGTCATCGCGAAGATCGGCACCGGCGGCGGCCAGGGCTACGTCCTGGAGTACCGCGGTTCGGCGATCCGGAGCCTGTCCATGGAGGCCCGGATGACCGTCTGCAACATGTCGATCGAGGCCGGCGCCCGGGCCGGCATGATCGCCCCCGACGAGACGACCTTCGACTATCTCCAGGGCCGCCCGCACGCCCCGCAGGGCGAGGACTGGGACGCCGCCGTCGCGTACTGGCGGACCCTGGGCACCGACGAGGACGCGGTCTTCGACCACGAGATCTTCATCGACGCGAGCGAGCTGACCCCCTTCGTCACCTGGGGCACCAACCCGGGCCAGGGCGCCCCGCTGGGCTCCGACGTGCCGGACCCGGCCTCCTTCGCCGACCCGCAGGAGCGCCTGGCCGCCGAGAACGCCCTGACGTACATGGGCCTGGAGGCCGGCACCCCGCTGCGCGAGGTGAAGGTCGACGCGGTCTTCGTCGGCTCCTGCACCAACGGCCGGATCGAGGACCTGCGGGCCGCCGCGGCCGTCGTGGAGGGCCGCCGGATCGCCGACGGCGTACGGATGCTGGTCGTCCCCGGGTCCGTCCGGGTCGCGCTCCAGGCCGTCGAGGAGGGGCTGGACAAGGTGTTCACCGCGGCCGGCGCCGAGTGGCGCCACGCGGGCTGCTCGATGTGCCTGGGCATGAACCCCGACCAGCTCGCCCCGGGGGAGCGCTGCGCCTCCACCTCGAACCGCAACTTCGAGGGCCGGCAGGGCAAGGGCGGCCGCACCCACCTGGTCTCCCCGCAGGTCGCCGCCGCGACCGCCGTGCTGGGCCGCCTCGCGTCCCCCTCCGACCTGACCGCCGACGTCGCTCCCGTGGAGGCCTGAGCCATGGAGAAGTTCACCACCCACACCGGCCGGGCCGTCCCGCTGCGCCGCAGCAACGTGGACACCGACCAGATCATCCCCGCCCACTGGCTCAAGAAGGTCACCCGATCCGGTTTCGAGGGCGGCCTGTTCGAAGCCTGGCGCAAGGACGAGTCGTTCATCCTCAACCGGCCCGAGCGGCAGGGCGCCACGGTCCTGGTGGCCGGTCCCGAGTTCGGCACCGGATCCTCCCGGGAGCACGCCGTCTGGGCGCTCCAGAACTACGGCTTCCACGCGGTCATCTCCTCGCGCTTCGCCGACATCTTCCGGGGCAACTCCCTGAAGAACGGCCTGCTGACGGTCGTCCTGCCGCAGGAGACCGTGGAGCGGCTCTGGGCGCTCACGGAGAGTGACCCTTCGGCCGAGATCACCGTCGACCTGGAGGCGCGCGAAGTACGGGCCGAAGGCGTCACGGCGGCCTTCGAACTGGACGACAACGTCCGGTGGCGGCTGCTCAACGGGCTGGACGACATCAGCATCACGCTGCGGAACGAGGCCGACATCGCGGCCTTCGAGGAGACCCGTCCGGCCTTCAAGCCCCGTGCTCTGCCGGTCGCCTGAGTTCCCCTCAGAACAAGCATTCTGACGATCCACCGCGTGGCCCGTGCCCCCCTCGGGGGGGCCGGGCCATCCGTCGTTCCGGAGCACGAGTTAGCGCCGGGGTCCGCCCCGGATTGCCCATTTGGCTTTGCGGAAGAGGGGCCCGCGCAAGTACAACTGCGGGTAGATGGCACAATCAGTACATGCACCGGCACCATGAACCTCCGTACGCGGGCGGCGAACCCGCGACTGAGGACTCCATGGGCCGGCCATCCGAACGCCGAATTGACGACCGGCCGGACGTCACCTCCGCACCAGCTGAGGGGCCGGACGACCAGGAAGTCGTAGCGCTCTACGCGCTTGTGGCCGAGCGGTTGAAGCAAGCTCACGCCCGCGTGCATGCGCTGAACGTGTCTGCCGATGCAAAGACCGCTCTCACCCGTCAACTCCTCATCGTCACCGAGACCGCCAAGCGCGATCTTCCGGAGGCGGCAAGGCGGTTGAGTCGCTTTGTACATGACCTCGACGAGGGGCCCCCGCCGCTCGACTGAGGTCGCCGACGCGCAAATCCATTGCGACACTAGGGTGATTCGCGCGTTTGGTAATTGAAAGTCCGCAGATACATACCTAACGTGCGAAAAGAACGGATGGAATCATCCGGCGCCCGTTTCCGAAGGGGAAGACGTGAACAAGGCTCAGCTTGTCGAAGCGGTGGCCGAGCAGCTGGGCGGTCGCAAGGCTGCCGCAGAGGCCGTCGACGCAGTGCTCGACACCATGGTCCGTGCCGTTGTGGCCGGTGACCGGGTCTCGGTGACCGGGTTCGGCACCTTCGAGAAGGTGGAGCGCTCCGCGCGCTTCGCCCGCAACCCGCAGACCGGCGAGCGCGTCAAGGTCAAGAAGACCTCGGTCCCGCGCTTCCGTCCGGGCCAGGGCTTCAAGGACCTGGTCAGCGGCAGCAAGAAGCTGCCGAAGGAAGGCCCCTCGGTGAAGAAGGCCCCCAAGGGCTCCCTCACCCCGGGCAAGAGCGGCGTGGCCGCCACCCCGGCCGCCAAGCGTGCCGCCACCAAGCGCGCCGCCGCCGCCGCTGCCGCCGCCCCGGCCACCAAGAAGGCCGCCGCCAAGAAGACGGCGACCACGGCCGCCGCCAAGAAGGCGACCACCACGGCCGCCGCCAAGAAGACCACGGCGACCGCCAAGAAGAGCGCCGCGAAGACCACCGTCGCGAAGACCACCGCCGCGAAGACGACGGCTGCGAAGACCACGGCCGCCAAGAAGGCCACGGCCACCGCGACCAAGGCCGCCGCCACCAAGAAGACGGCCGCGGCGAAGAAGGCGACCACCACGGCCGCCGCCAAGAAGACCACGGCCACCGCCAAGAAGGCGGCCGCCACCGCCAAGAAGACGGCGCCGGCGAAGAAGACCGCCACCCGCAAGACCACCGCGCGCAAGACCTCTGCCAAGTAAGTCCCGCGCGACCGTCTTCGGACGGCCTTCGGCCCAGAGCCGCGGCACCCCCCCTCCCGTGAATTCGCGGAGACCGGTCGCCGCGGCTCTTTCGATTTCCGGGCGCTTAGTCAGGAATCCGCGGCGTGCGTCGGCGCGGGGCCGTTCCGGGCGGGGTGGCGGGGTGCGGGCCGGTCCTCGGCGGGGCCGGTCGGGGTCGGTCGGGGTCGGTCGGGCCCGAAGGTTCCGGAGGCTTCGGCGGAGCCCGGCGGGGCCGTCAGCCCTCGGCGGGGTCGGGGAAGGTCTGGAGCGTCACGAAGACCACCCGGCGGGCCTCTCCGGTGCCCTCGGTGCGGATCCGCACCCGCTGCCCGGGGCGCAGCAGCCGCAGGCCGCCGGCGTCGAAGGCGGCCGCGTCGAACGGCACCGGGGTCCCGTCGTCGAGCAGCACGGAGCCGGCCCGGGTGGCGGGGTCGAAGGTGAACGCGGTGGCCTGCATGCGAGCAGCATAGCGAGCGGCCCCGCCCGGGCCGGGGAGCAGGTCGGCACCGGCCGGGCGGGGTCCGGGGGCCTTTCGCGGGAGGGGCCGGGGCGGGCTCAGCGCAGGCTCAGGCGGGCGAACAGCGCGCTGGTGTGCGGGCCGAGGCCGAGCGCCGCGGCCTCGCCGAGGTCCGTCCCGGTGTCCACGTCCCGGCGCACCGACTCCACGTCCGGCAGGCGCAGTTCGAGCGCGCCGCCGGCCGCGTGCCGGGCCCGCGAGCCGTCCCCGAAGGCGGGGGAGAGCGGACGGCCGGGGGCGCAGGCGAGCAGGGTGGTGCCGAGGCCGGGGGAGTCCGGCAGGAAGGCCCGGCCGTCCGGCGGCACCGCGCCCAGCACCCGGGTGAGTTCGGCCGGGCGCAGCGCCGGGAGGTCCGCCGAGAGCGCCGCCAGCGGGGCCCGCGGGGCCAGGGCCAGGGCGGCCGCGGCGCCGTGCGCCAGGGCCCGGTTGAGGCCGCCGCCGGGCTCGTCGGCGACCACCAGGGCGCCGAGCGCGGCCAGCCGGGCGCCGGCCTCGGCGTCGCGGGTGACCACCAGGACCCGGTCGACGTCCGGGGTGGCCAGGGCGGCGGCGACGGTGTCCAGGGCGAAGGACAGCGCCAGGTCGGCCCGGTGCGGCCCGGCGTACGGGGCCAGTCTGCTCTTCGCCAGGGCGAGCGGCTTGAGCGGGAGCACCAGCGACCAGCCGGCCGTGGGTGCGGGGGGCGCGACGGGCTCACTGGGGCGTACGGTGTCCTGGGTCACCGGCGTCATTCTGGCGCCGGTCCCGGAGCCCTCGCCAGGCCGTTCGAGCTGTGCGGACGTGCGTTTGATCACGCCCGCCGGGCGGGTTGGCGCGGTTGCTCGACAGCCGGTGAGCGGGCGGGCGACACTGTTCCGCGCCCGTGGCCCGGGCACCGGCGGAAGCGGTGCGCGGCACCGGGACACCATGACCGCGGTAATCCGTGCCGCATCGGATGAGAAGGAGCTGGGGTGGCCCGCCGCTCGTACGCCAAGTTCGGCAACGCCGACTACGGCATCTGGTACCGCTTCGCGGCCGTGCTGGTGAAGCCGGTGACGACCGCCCTGGTGAAGCCCGACTGGCGGGGCTGGGAGCACGTTCCGAGGAACGGCGGCTTCATCGCCGCGGTGAACCACAACTCGATCATCGACCCGGTGATCTACGCGCACTGGCAGTACAACAGCGGGCGTCCGCCGCGCATTCTCGGCAAGTCCTCGCTGTTCTCCGTCCCCTTCATCGGGTTCATGCTGCGCAAGACCGGCCAGATCCCGGTGTTCCGCGAGTCCACCGACGCCGCGCAGGCGTTCCGGGCCGCGATCGACGCGGTCAACGGCGGCCAGTGCGTGCAGTTCTACCCGGAGGGAACGCTCACCCGGGACCCCGACCTGTGGCCGATGACCGGCAAGAGCGGGGTCGCCCGGGTCGCGCTGATGACCGGTGCGCCGGTCATCCCGGTCGCGCACTGGGGCGCCCACGAGATCATCCCGCCGTACGGCCGTCCCGGTTTCGGGAAGGGCCGGTTCAACCTGTTCCCGCGGCACCGGGTCACCGTCGCGGCCGGGCCGCCGGTGGACCTGAGCCGGTACCAGGGGCAGGAGCTCACCGCCCAGGTGCTCGCCGACGCGACCGAGGACATCATGACGGCGATCACCGCCGTGCTGGCCGAAGTCCGGGGCGAGGAGCCGCCGGCCGAGCGCTACGACATGCGCAAGGCCGCCCGGGAGCGCGCCGCGGCCGCGCTGGCCGAGCGCCGGCGCGCCAAGGGCGAGCCGGGCAAGGGCACCGAGGAGGCCGGCAAGTGACCCGTTGCGCCGTGATGGGAACCGGCTCCTGGGGCACCGCGTTCGCGATGGTGCTCGCCGACGCGGGCTGCGAGGTCGTGCTCTGGGCCCGCCGCCAGGAGCTGGTGGACGCCGTCAACTCCACCCACGAGAACCCGGACTACCTGCCGGGCGTCCGGCTGCCCGACACCGTCCGGGCCACCACCGACGCCGCCGAGGCGCTGGCCGGCGCCGACTTCGCGGTGCTCGTGGTGCCCTCGCAGACGCTGCGCGACAACCTGGCCGCCTGGACGCCGCTGATCGAGCCGCAGACCGTGCTGGTGAGCCTGATGAAGGGCATCGAACTCGGCACCGCCAAGCGGATGAGCGAGGTGATCGACGAGGTCACCGGGGTCGGTCAGGAGCGCGTCGCGGTGGTCAGCGGGCCCAACCTGGCCAAGGAGATCGCCAACCGGCAGCCCGCGGCCAGCGTGGTCGCCTGCTCCGACGAGGCGGTCGCCAAGCGGCTCCAGGCGGCCTGCCACACGCCGTACTTCCGGCCGTACACCAACACCGACGTGGTGGGCTGCGAACTCGGCGGCGCGGTCAAGAACGTGATCGGCCTGGCGGTCGGCATGGCGGCCGGCATGGGGCTGGGCGACAACACCAAGGCGACGCTGATCACCCGCGGGCTGGCCGAGACCACCCGGCTCGGCGAGGTGCTGGGCGCGGACCCGCACACCTTCGCGGGGCTCGCCGGGATGGGCGACCTGGTGGCCACCTGCTCCTCGCCGCTGTCCCGCAACAACACCTTCGGCATGAACCTGGGCCGGGGCATGACGCTGGAGGAGGCCCGCGCGGCCACCCGGCAGACCGCCGAGGGCGTCAAGTCCTGCGAGTCGGTGCTGGACCTGGCCCGGCGCAACGGGGTCGACATGCCGATCGTCGAGGCCGTGGTGGACGTGGTGCACAACGGGCGGCCGACCCAGGAGGCGCTGCGGGCGCTGATGTCGCGTTCGGCCAAGCCGGAGCGGCGCTGACCCGAGCGGCGCTGACCGGAGCGGCGGCGCCGAGGGTGCGGCGCCGCTGACTTCCCGGAACGGCCTCGCACGGTAGTCTCAAACCCGATATGAGCATCGAACAGTCCTCCCCGAACCGGTCCGACCGGAAGCCGCGCGTCGCGCTGGTCTTCGGCGGGCGCAGCTCCGAGCACGCGATCTCGGTCTCCACCGCGGGCAGTGTGCTCAGGGCGATCGACCGCGACAAGTACGACGTGCTGCCGATCGGCATCACGCACGAGGGCCGCTGGGCGCTGACCAGCGACGAGCCGGCCCGGATGGCCATCACCGACGGGAAGCTGCCGGACGTGGCGCACGTCGCCGAGGGCGTCGACGGCCAGGTCGCGCTGCCGGTCGCCCCGGGCGACCGCGAGGTGGTCCTGACCGAGCCGGGCAGCGCCCCCAAGGCCCTCGGCGAGGTCGACGTGGTCTTCCCGCTGCTGCACGGCCCGTGGGGCGAGGACGGCACGCTCCAGGGCCTGCTGGAGCTCTCCGGCGTCCCGTACGTCGGCAACGGCGTGCTGGCCAGCGCGGCCGGCATGGACAAGGAGTTCGCCAAGCGGATCCTCGCCTCGCACGGTCTGGACGTCGGCCGCTACACCATCGTGCGGCCGCGCGACTGGGAGACCGAGGCGGGCCGCGCGGCGGTGCGCGAGCGGGCCGCCGAGCTGGGCCTGCCGCTGTTCGTGAAGCCCTGCCGGGCCGGCTCCAGCATCGGCATCACCAAGGTGAAGGACCTGGCCGACCTCGACGCGGCGATCGAGGAGGCCCGCCGGCACGACCCCAAGCTGATCATCGAGGCGGGCGTGACCGGCCGCGAGATCGAGTGCGGCGTGCTGGAGTTCGAGGACGGCCCGCGGGCCAGCGTGGCCGGCGAGATCCTGGTCGGCGAGGGCTTCGACTTCTACGACTTCGAGGCCAAGTACATCGACTCCTCGGACGTGAAGATCCCGGCGGACCTCACCGCCGCGGAGCTCGCCGAGATCCAGCGCCAGGCGGTCGAGGCCTTCGAGGCGCTCGGCTGCGAGGGCCTGGCCCGGGTGGACTTCTTCCTGCTGGAGGACGGCACCTGGATGATCAACGAGATCAACACCATGCCCGGCTTCACCCCGATCTCGGCCTTCCCGAAGATGTGGGAGGCCAGCGGGGTCTCGTACCCGGAGCTGATCGACCGGCTGCTCGCGACGGCGCTGCGGCGCTCGACCGGGCTCCGTTAGCGAACGTGCGGAGGGCGGGCCGGGAGCTTCCCGGCCCGCCCTCGGTGCGTCGGGGACCCGTTCGGCTCAGCCCGGGACGTTGGCCTTGACCGCGCCGCTCAGGGCGGCCGCCGGGTCGAAGGGGTTCTTCGCGGCCCCGGCCGGGACGGTCACCTCGACGTAGGCGGCGCGCATGGTCGTCACGAAGCGGTAGCCGCCGTCGGCGAGCTTCTGCGACCACCAGGTGACGTCGTCGACGCTCGGGGACCAGTCCGAGGCGTGGTCGCCGTCCAGCTCCTCCGGCCGGTCGATGCCGCAGCGCAGCACCGTCCGGGGCGAGTCGCCCCAGCCGGCCACGTACGGCGAGGCGGGCGACGGGTCCCGGCGGGCGTGGCCGAGCAGGTCGGCGGGCAGCGCGGCGGCGAGCGCCCGGCAGTACCCGGCCGCCCGGCCGGTCGGCTGCGGGACCTCGACCGCCGGATCGGCCGGGCTCCAGCTGCCGACCAGCGCGACGACGGCGCAGGTCAGGGCGACGGGCAGGGCCAGCCAGCGGACCGGGGCCGGCAGGGCGGTCAGCGCCTCGGGGACGCGCAGTTCTCTGGCCACCCGCCGATGGTAGCCGGGGCCCGGACGGCAGGTACGGGCCGGTGCGCCGGCTCCCGGGCACACCGGCTCACGGGTGCACCGGCCTACAGGTGCACCACGGGACAGGTGAGCGTGCGGGTGATGCCGTCGACCTTCTGGACCTGGGCCACCACCATGCGGCCCAGCTCGTCCACCGTCTCGGCCTCGGCCTTGACGATCACGTCGTAGGGGCCGGTGACGTCCTCGGCGCTCAGGACGCCGGGGACCCCGGCGATGGTCCGGGCCACGGCGGTGGCCTTGCCAACCTCGGTCTGGATCAGGATGTATGCCTGTACCACGGGGACCTCCCGGCGGCCGGTTAGGGGGGATAGCCGCCGTGATCGCCCGGTCAGGTGTGTGGGTGGGTGGGCTCACCGGCAGTCTGATCACCACGCTACCGCGCTGCGGGCCGGGGAGGGGAGACCTCGATGCTCCCGAAGGGCGTACGCTGCGCGCGGGGGAGCGCGACGGGGACCGAATCGGATGGAAACGCGAGAGGACGGCAGATGCAGGGGACCGTGGGCGAGCTCGGCGAGTTCGGCCTCATCAGGGAGCTGACCGCCCGGGTACCGCTCACCGATGCCGTCGACCTCGGCCCGGGTGACGACGCCGCGGTGGTACGGGCTCCGGACGGCCGGGTGGTGGCGACCACGGACGTCCTGATCGAGAACCGGCACTTCCGCCGGGACTGGTCCACCGCCTACGACGTGGGCCGCAAGGCCGCCGCCCAGAACCTCGCCGACGTGGCCGCGATGGGGGCGGTGCCGACCGCCATCCTGCTCGGCCTGGTCGCCCCCGCGGACCTGCCGACCACCTGGGCCACCGAGTTGATGGACGGGCTGCGCGACGAGTGCCAGGTGGCCGGGGCGACGGTGGTCGGCGGCGACGTGGTGCGCGGCGACACCGTCACGCTGGCCATCACGGCGCTCGGCGACCTCCAGGGGCGGGCGCCGGTGACGCGCTCCGGCGCGCAGGTCGGCGACGTGGTCGCGGTGACCGGCTGGCTCGGCTGGTCGGCCGCCGGCCTGACCGTGCTCCAGCGCGGCTTCCGCTCCCCGCGCGCCTTCGTCGAGGCGCACCGCCGGCCCGAACCGCCGTACCACGCGGGCCCGGCGGCCGCCGACCTGGGCGCGACCTCGATGGTCGACGTGAGCGACGGGCTGGTCGCCGACCTCGGCCACGTCGCCCGGGCCAGCGAGGTGGACATCGACCTCAAGGCCGCCGACTTCGACGTCCCGGCGCAGATGGCCGACATCGGCCAGGCGGTCGGGGTGGACCCGCTGGTCTGGGTGCTCTCCGGCGGCGAGGACCACGCGATCGTCGCCACCTTCCCGCGCGGGATCCAACTCCCGGCCCGCTGGCGGGTGGTGGGCGAGGTGACCGGCCGCCCGACGGGCAGCCGCAGCGGCCGGGTGACGGTCGACGGCGCGCCCTGGGACCGGGTCGGCGGCTGGGACCACTTCGCCGAGTAGCGCGCGGCCGCGCGCCGATCCCCGTACGGCGGGCGGCGCGTGACGCTCCGGTGCGCGGGGGACGGGCTTCGCGGGTGCGTTGTGCGTAGGCTTGCGACACCCCGGCCCGCCCGTCCGGCGCGGGCGGCCCGAACCACTGCGAGCGGGAGCACACCACAGATGCGCATCGGTGTACTGACCAGCGGCGGCGACTGCCCCGGCCTCAACGCGGTGATCCGCTCGGTGGTGCACCGGGGCACCGACGTCCACGGGGACGAGATCGTCGGCATCCTGGACGGCTTCCTCGGACTGATCGAGGGCCGCACCCGGACGGTCACGCACGACGACGTCACCGGCCTGCTCACCCTCGGCGGCACCATCCTGGGCTCGGCCCGGGTGCGGCGGGACCGGATCGCCTGGGCGGTGGAGAACGCCAGGACGCTCGCCCGGGAGATCGGCATCGACGCGCTGATCGCGATCGGCGGCGAGGGGACGCTGACCGCCGCCAAGCTGTTCAGCGACGCCGGACTGCCCGTCGTCGGGGTGCCGAAGACCATCGACAACGACATCGACGCCACCGACGTGACCTTCGGCTTCGACACCGCCGTGCACGTCGCGACCGAGGCGATCGACCGGCTGAAGACCACCGCTGAGTCCCACCAGCGCGTCATGGTGGTCGAGTTGATGGGACGGCACACCGGCTGGATCACCCTCACCGCGGGCATGGCGGGCGGCGCGCACGGCATCCTGATCCCGGAGAAGCCCTTCGACATCGAGGCGGTGGCCCGGATAATCGAGGACCGCTTCGCGCGCGGCAAGAAGTTCGCCATCATCGCCGTCGCCGAGGGCGCCTCCCCGGTGCCCGGCACCATGCGCTTCGACCACGGCGAGGTCGACCAGTACGGCCACCGGACCTTCGGCGGGATCGGCAACCGGCTCGCCCACGAGCTGGAGGACCTGCTCGGCAAGGAGGCCCGCCCGGTCATCCTCGGCCACGTCCAGCGCGGCGGCACCCCGACCGCCCGGGACCGGGTGCTCGCCACCCGGTTCGGCTGGCACGCGGTGGAGGCCGTCCACCAGGGGGCGTTCGGGCACTTCACCGCGCTGCGCCGGACCGGCATCGAACTGCTGCCGATCGGCGACGCGGTGACCCGGCTGAAGACGGTGCCGGAGGACCGCTGGGCGGAGTCCGAAGCGGTGCTGTGAAACGGCGCGGGTAGGTTGGGGCCATGGCTTCGACTGCTCCCCCCCGCGTGCTCACCGTCGCCGGCTCCGACTCCGGCGGCGGCGCCGGCATCCAGGCCGACCTCAAGGCGATGCTCGCCCTCGGCGTCCACGGCATGAGCGTGATCACCGCCGTCACCGCGCAGAACTCGCTCGGCGTCCAGGGCTACTGGGAACTGCCCGCCGAAGCCGTCCGGGCGCAGTTCCGCAGCGTGGTGGACGACATCGGGGTGCAGGCCGTGAAGACCGGGATGCTCGCCTCGGTCGAACTCGTCGAGACCGTCGCCGAACTGCTGGCCGGGGTGGACGCCCCGGTGGTGGTCGACCCGGTCGGGGTCTCCAAGCACGGGGACGCGCTGCTGGTCGCCGAGGCCGTCGCCACCGTCCGCGAGAAGCTGCTGCCGGTCGCCACCCTGGCCACCCCCAACCTGCACGAGGTGACCCAGCTCACCGGGCTGGCCGTCGAGGACGAGTCGCAGATGCTGGACGCCGCCAAGGCGCTGGTCGACCTCGGGCCGCGCTGGGCGCTGGTCAAGGGCGGCCACCTGCCGGGCGAGGCCGCCGACCTGCTGTACGGCGGACCGGACGAGGTGCACTGGTTCCGGGCACCGCGCTACGACAACCGCCACACCCACGGCACCGGCTGCACGCTGGCCAGCGCGATCGCGGCCGGCCTGGCCAAGGGCGAGCCGCTGCCGCTGGCGGTGGCCTCGGCCAAGGAGTACATCACCGGCGCGATCGCCGGGGGCTTCGCCCTGGGCGCCGGCATCGGCCCGGTCGACCACGCCTGGCGCTGGCGCTAGCGGAGGCCCGGAACGTCCGGAACATCCGGAACGTCCGGAAAACAGCGGTGGGCGGACTCCTCAGAGGAGCCCGCCCACCACGGTCACGTCCGGAAATCGGCGCAACCGGCCACGGAAACAGTGGAGCCGGCCCATCCGAGGATGAACCGGCTCACTGGAGGACCGGCATGCCGGTCTGCGCGTCAGCGCGAGACCTTACCGGCCTTGATGCACGAGGTGCAGACGTTGAGCCGCTTCGGCGTCCGCCCAATCACAGCGCGCACCGTCTGAATGTTGGGGTTCCAACGACGGGGGGTACGGCGGTGAGAGTGGGAGATGCTGTTGCCGAAGCCCGGCCCCTTGCCGCAGACGTCGCAGTTGGCAGCCACAGGAGTCACTCCAAGACTTCAGATCAGATACTTTCGAAAACCCCGCTCAGCCACCAGAACACTCGCGTGAACCAGACCGGACAAGGGGGTGAGCCTGGACGGTTCCAGGCAACCGGAAGAGCATACAACGCTTGCTTCCGTCCCACGAAACTACCATGACCGGCCGAGTGATCGCTCCTGCCCGCCGGACCGGACGGCCCTCCCCGCCCCCCGATAACCTGCCGGTATCACCCCTTGCCGCCGCCCGGCCCGCGTCACCGCCCCGGGCCGCCGCGGCGTCCCGTCCGGAGGAGACCTGGTGCTGCACACGCTCGACGCCCCGGCCGTGCGCACCTGGTGCCAGCTCGCCCTGCGCGCGCTCGGCCAGGCCCGCGAGGAGATCGACGCGCTCAACGTCTACCCCGTCCCGGACGGCGACACCGGCACCAACCTCTACCTGACCGTCGAGTCCGCCGCCGCCGAGGTGGAGAGCCGCTTCGCCGACCCCGCCGCCGACCCGGCCCCCGGGCTGGCCGAGACGGTCCGGGCGATGGCCCGCGGCGCGCTGGTCGGGGCCCGGGGCAACTCCGGGGTGATCCTCGCCCAGTGGCTGCGCGGCACCGCCGAGACGCTCGCCGAGGGCGGCGGCGCCGAACAGCTGCGGGCCGCCCTGCAGCGGGCCGCCGACTCCGCCTACCAGGCCGTCGCGGAGCCCGTCGAGGGCACCCTGCTGACCGTCGCCCGGGTCGCCGCCCGGGAGGCCCACCGGGCCGGGGGCGGGCTCGCCCAGGTCGCCGACACCGCCTACCGGGCCGCCCGGGACGCGCTGCGGCACACCCCCGAGCAACTCGCCGTCCTGGCCGAGAACGGGGTGGTGGACGCCGGCGGGCGCGGCCTGGTGGCCGTCCTCGGCGCGCTCGCCGACGCCGTCGCCGGGCAGCAGCCCATGGGGCCGGTCGCGCTGCGCGGGGACGTCCGGGCCGTGGAGAGCTGCGAGATGCACCTGCGGCCGCCCGGCCCCGGCCACCCCGCCTTCGAGGTCATCTACCTGCTGGACGCCCCCGACGAGGCGCTGCCCGCGCTGCGCGAGCGGCTCTGCGAGCTCGGCGACTCGCTGGTGATCGGCGGCGGCGACGGCCTGTGGAACGTGCACGTCCACGTGGACGACGCGGGCGCCGCCGTGGAGGCCGGGGTCGGCGCCGGGCGCCCGCACCAGATCCGGATCACCCACTTCGCCGAGGCCGCCGCCCGCTCCGGCACCGCCGCCGAGCGCGGCGAACGCGAGGAACGGGCCCGCGCGGTGCTCTCGGTGGTCTCCGGCGGGGGCCTGGCCGAGCTCTGCGAGCAGGCCGGCGCCGTCGTCCTGCACGCCGACCCGGACCGCCCGCCGGCCAGCGCCGAGCTCGCCGACGCGGTGCGCCGCTCGGCCGCCCGCGAGGTCGTCCTGCTGCTCAACGACCCCGAGCTGCGCGCCGCCGCCGGGGCCGCCGCCGACCAGCTGCGCGAGGAGGGGGTGCGGATCGCCGTCCTGCCCACCCGCTCGCCGGTGCAGGGGCTGGCCGCGCTCGCGGTGCACGAGGGCGGCCGCCGCTTCGACGAGGACGTGGTCGCCATGACCTCCGCCGCCGGCGCCACCCGCTACGCGGAGCTGGCCGTCGCCGAGGGGGAGTCCTGGACGATGGCGGGGGTCTGCCAGGCCGGAGACGTGCTCGGGCTGATCGACGGCGACGTCGCGGTGATCGGCGCCGGGCTGGCCGAGGTCGGCGAGAGCGTGCTGGACCGGATGCTCGGGGCCGGCGGCGAACTCGTCACCCTGGTCCTCGGCGGCGGCACCGACGAGGCGCTCGCCCACCGGCTGGTCGCCCACGTCCGGCACCGCCGGCCCGAGGTGGACGCGGTGGTCTTCCACGGCGGGCAGGAACCGGCACCGCTGCTCATCGGGGTGGAGTAGGGGCGGGGGCCGCCCTTGGCCCGGTTTGTCGGCCCGGTGGTGTAAACAAGGCGCTGATGGGCGCTCTCGATGAACCACTGACCAAGCTCGTCGGCGACCGCACCGCGAAGGTGCTCGCCGACAGCCTCAAGCTGCGCACGGTCGGGGACCTGCTGCACCACTACCCGCGCCGCTACGTCGAGCGCGGCCAGCTCACCAGCCTGGACGAGCTGGAGGTCGACGAGCACGTCACCGTGCTGGCCCGGATCGAGAAGGTCACCCTGATCCCGTTCCGCGGCCGCAAGGGCGACCGGCTGGAGGTGGTCGTCACCGACGGCCGCAGCCGGCTCTCGCTGGTCTTCTTCAACCAGGGCTGGCGGCAGAAGGAGCTCAGGGCCGGCGCCCAGGGCCTGTTCGCGGGCAAGGTCGGGGTCTTCAACCGGACCCGCCAGCTGGTCTCGCCGGACTACCAGCTGCTCGACGAGGACGCCGGCTCCGACGCCGCGCGGCAGTTCGCCGGCCGGCTCATCCCGGTGTACGGCGCCAGCGCGCAGATGCCCAGCTGGAAGCTGTCGATCTGCGTCGAGACGGCACTCACCAAGCACCTCGGCGACGTCGGCGAACCGCTGCCCGCCGAACTGCGCGAGCGGCACGACCTGATCCCGCTGCCCGAGGCGCTGGAGCTGATCCACCGTCCGCGCGGCCACGCCGACCGCGAGCGCGCCCAGAGCCGGCTGCGCTGGGACGAGGCCTTCGTGCTCCAGGTCGCCCTCGCGCAGCGCCGGGCCGCCGACTCCGCCCTGCCCGCCAAGCCGCGCGCGGCCCGCGAGGGCGGCCTGCTGGACGCCTTCGACGCCCGGCTGCCGTTCACCCTCACCGAGGGGCAGCGGAAGGTCTCCGCCGAGATCGCCGCCGACCTCGCCACCGACCACCCGATGCACCGCCTCCTCCAGGGCGAGGTCGGCTCCGGCAAGACCCTGGTCGCGCTGCGCGCCATGCTCGCCGTGGTGGACGCGGGCGGCCAGGCGGTGCTGCTGGCGCCCACCGAGGTGCTCGCCCAGCAGCACCACCGCTCGGTCGTCGAGATGATGGGGGACCTCGCCGAGGGCGGCATGCTCGGCGGCTCCGACCTCGGCACCCGGGTGGTGCTGCTGACCGGCTCGATGGGCGTCCCGGCCCGCCGCCAGGCGCTGCTCGACATGGCCTGCGGGGACGCCGGGATCGCCATCGGCACCCATGCGCTGATCGAGGACAAGGTGCAGTTCCAGGACCTCGGCCTGGTCGTGGTGGACGAGCAGCACCGCTTCGGCGTCGAGCAGCGGGACGCGCTGCGGGCCAAGGGCGAGCAGCCGCCGCACCTGCTGGTGATGACCGCCACCCCGATCCCGCGCACCGTCGCGATGACGGTCTTCGGGGACCTGGAGACCTCCGTCCTGGACCAGCTGCCGGCCGGCCGCTCGCCGATCTCCACCCACGTCGTCCCGGCGCTGGAGAAGCCCAACTTCCTCGCCCGGGCCTGGGAGCGGGTCCGCGAGGAGGTCGCCAAGGGCCACCAGGCGTACGTGGTCTGCCCCCGGATCGGGGACGAGGAGCCGGCGGCCGACCCGAAGAAGAAGAAGCGCAAGGCCGCCGAGGACGGCTTCGAGGAGGTCGCCGACGCGGGCGCGGAGAGCGACGAACGGCGGCCGCCGCTCTCGGTGGTGGAGACGGCCGAGAAGCTGGCGAAGGGCCCGCTGAGCGGCCTGCGGGTGGAGATCCTGCACGGCCGGCTCGCGCCGGAGGCCAAGGACGAGGTGATGCGCCGCTTCACGGCCGGCGAGGTGGACGTGCTGGTCGCCACCACGGTGATCGAGGTCGGCGTCAACGTCCCCAACTCCACCGCGATGGTCATCATGGACGCCGACCGCTTCGGCGTCTCCCAGCTGCACCAGCTGCGCGGCCGGGTCGGCCGCGGCAGCGCGCCGGGCCTGTGCCTGCTGGTCAGCGAGATGCCCGCGGGCAGCGCCGCGCGGGCCCGGCTGGACGCGGTGGCGGGCACCCTGGACGGCTTCGAGCTGTCCCGGATCGACCTCGAACAGCGCCGCGAGGGCGACGTGCTGGGCCAGGCCCAGTCCGGGGTGAAGTCCTCGCTCAAGGTGCTCTCGGTGCTGGAGGACGAGGAGGTCATCCTCACCGCCCGCACCGAGGCCACCCGGCTGGTCGCCGAGGACCCGGACCTGGCCGCCCACCCGGAGCTGCGCACCGCGCTGGAGAGCCTGCTCGACGAGGACCGCGCGGCCTACATGGAGAAGGGCTGAGCCGCCTCCGGACGGGCCGCGCGGCCCCGGAATTGTCAGACCCCCGGGAGAGAATGAAGGTGTTCAGGGCGCGCCCCCAAGGTGCGTTCCTGGCACGACACTTGGGGGTCAAGCCATGGCATTCCGTCATCTCAACGAGCTCCCGCTGGGCGACAAGGTCTTCCGGATCGAACTCGCCAGCGACGACGACCGCGAGGTCACCCTCACCCTGACCGGCTGGCGCGAGGGGGCGGCCGCCGCACCGCTCGCCTCGGGCAAGCTCCGCCTGCCGGTCGAGGACGTCGCCTCGCTGCGGATCGCGCTCAACCGCGCGCTGCGGGCGCTGGCGATCGTCGCCGACGTCTCCGAGCCCATCCCCGACCGCGACGTGCTGCGCGAGCTGTACCCCGGCCACGGCGCCCCCTGGGTGCCGCAGCACGAGGAGGAGCTGGTCCGGCGCTTCCACGACGGCGAGACCGTCGCCCGGATCGCCGCCCGCTTCGGCCGCACCCCCGACTCCGTCCGGACCAAGCTGCGCGAGCTCGGGCACGACCCGCGCCGCCCCGAGTTCTGCCCGCCCGACGGCTGCCTGTCCTGGTCCCGCTACGCCTCGCCGGCCCTGCTCGGCGCGAGCGTCCCGGCCCAGTCGGCGGGCTCCGAGGCGAGCTGACCACCCGAGTGCGCGGCCGCGGCCCGGTGGGGGATTCCCCGCCGGC
>NZ_JBHVEU010000158.1:0-17665 GCF_042802075.1 Kitasatospora sp. NPDC057518 | reverse complement strand
GGGCGGGCACCCGTGACAGGGTGCCCGCCCAGCGGCGTTGTTCGGGTCCGGACGGCCTCGCGGCGCCCTCGGGCGGCCTTGTGGCGGCCCTCAGGCGGCCTCGTGGCGCCGCCGGGTCGGGGTCAGGGGCAGCGCACGACCTGGCCGGCGTAGGCCAGCCCGCCGCCGAAGCCGAAGAGCAGGACCGGGTCGCCGGGCGAGAGCTCGCCGCGCTCGACCAGCTTGGAGAAGGCCAGCGGGATGGAGGCGGCCGAGGTGTTGCCGGAGTGGACCACGTCCCGGGCCACCACCGCGTCCTCGCCGAGGCCCAGCTTGCCCGCGATCGCGTCGATGATCCGCAGGTTGGCCTGGTGCGGGACGAAGCCCTTCAGCTCGGACGGGGCGATCCCGGCCCGCTCGCAGGCCTGGCGGGCCAGCGGGGCGAGCTGGGTGGTGGCCCAGCGGAAGACCGACTGGCCCTGCTGGCTGATCACCGGGTCCCAGCCGGTGATCACCACGGCGTCGCCCCGCTCGGGCTCGGAGCCCCAGACCACCGGCCCGATGCCGGGCTCGGCGCCCTCCTCCTGGGCCTCGACCACCGCGGCGCCCGCTCCGTCGCCGAAGATCACGCAGGTGGAGCGGTCGGTCCAGTCGAGCGTGTCGGACATCCGCTCGGCGCCGATCACCAGGGCGCGGCGGGCCGAGCCGGCCCGGATCGCGTGGTCGGCGGTGGCCAGGGCGTACGAGAAGCCGGAGCAGACCGTGTTGATGTCGTACGCGGCCGGCGAGCGCACGCCCAGCCGGGCGGCCACGGCGGCGGCGGTGTTGGGGCTGCGCTCGATCGCGGTGCAGGTGGCGACCACGACGAGGTCGATCTCGTCCGCCGTCCGGCCGCTGTTGGCGAGCGCCTTCTGCGCGGCCTCGGTGGCGAGGTCGACCAGGGTCTCGTCCTCGGCGATGTGCCGGCTGCGGATGCCGACACGGGTGCGGATCCACTCGTCGTCGGTGTCGACGAGCCCCGCCAGGTCGTCGTTGGTGAGGACCTTGGGGGGCTGGTAGTGGCCGAGTGCCACAATGCGCGAACCGCTCATACTGCCATGGAACCGGGTTACCCGCTGGTCAGCATGGTATGACCGGCGACAGGATCCGCCCCCTCGATCTGTAGGAGGTGGACAAGGGGCCTTGGGGCGCCCGGGTTCCGTGCCCGGCTTCCGCGGACTCCGGGGTCAGAGTGCCAGCGTGGAGGCGTCGCCCATCACGACGACGGGGTGGGCGGCCGGGTCCAGGGTGCGGATCAGCTGGGCCATCTTGTCCTCGGGGATCGACACGCAGCCGTGGGTCGGGCCGTCGTGGTCCACGTGGAGCCAGATGCCGCCGCCCTTCTTGGAGCCCATCGGGCGGCGCGGGTCGAGCGGGGAGTTGCCGGGGACGCGGTTGTAGTTGATCGCGACCACGTAGTCGAAGGAGCCTGCCAGCTGGTCCCCGAAGAAGCCCGTGCCGGAGACCACGAAGCTCGGGTCCTTGTCGTACGGGAGCTTGCTGCCCGGGTCGGCCTTGCGGCCGCCCGCGTCGGTGAGGCTGAAGACGCCGATCGGGCTGCGCAGGTCGCCCTCGTTGTGGTCGGTGGTCCAGCCGCTCTTGCCGTTGTGGCCCTGCCAGGTCTCGCCGGCCAGCCAGCGGCCCTCGGGGGTGCGGGTCCAGAGGGTGACGGCGTTCTTGTCGGTGTTCTTGTCCTGGCCGGAGGCGACCAGCACCTGGGCGGTCTCGGCGGGGATCTGCGCGGTGAACTTCGCGCCGAGGCCGGGTATCGCGGCGACCGAGCCGTCCGTACGGGTCTGGCTGCGGTCGGCGGCGGGGGCCGCGGCCTGCCGGTCGGAGGCGGCCTGGGCGGCCGCGGGGGCCGGGGCGGGGTGGTCGGGCTTGCTGACGCCCTCCGGGCCGGGGCCGTCGGCGGCGGCGATGCCGGGCTTGGCGCCGTCCTGGCCGACGGCGTACCAGCCGGCGGTGGCGGCGACCAGCAGCGCGGTGCCGGCCATCACGGCCTTGCCGTGACGTTTCTGCTTGGCCTTGCGCCGGCGTCCCCGCGCGGCCGTCCGGGAACCCGCCACGGGTGCGGCGGGAGCGGCGGCGAGCACGACGGGCCCGGGCTCGAAGGGGACGGTCTCGGGCGCGGGCACCGGCTGGTACACCGACGCCGCCTCGTACCCGCCCTCCGGCTCACCCTGGTAGGCCTGGAACGGCTGGTCGTACGCCTCGGAGTAGCCGTCAGGAGTCTGCTGGTACGGCTGGTACACGCCCTGGCCGTACTCCTGCGGAACGGGCTGCCGGTACGCCTCGTGCTCGGGGTACGGCTGCTCGTACGACTGCTGCGGCACCCCGTACACCGGCTCCCGCATCGGCTCGTACGACGGGTACTCGGTGGCGCGATGAGAACCGGACATGCTGTCGATCCTGCCAAACGCCGTACCCGTTGGTAAACCCGGGTCAGGTGCGGAGGCCGTGAAGACAACCGCCGCCCGGGCCGACGAGCGGTCCGGGCGGCGGGGATCTTCGCAGGTCAGAGGCGCATCGCCTGCGGGGTCTCGCGACGCTCCAGGTCGGGGCCGTCGTACTCGCGGATGACCTCGTAGCGGGTGTTGCGCTCCACCGGGCGGAAGCCGGCGTCGCGGATCAGCCCGAGCAGGTCGTCGCGGCCGAGCTTGTTCGGGGTGCCGAAGTTGTCCGCGTCGTGGGTGATCTTGTACTCGACCACCGAGCCGTCCATGTCGTCCGCGCCGTGGCTGAGCGCCAGCTGGGCGGTGGTGACGCCGTGCATCACCCAGAAGACCTTGACGTGCGGGACGTTGTCGAAGAGCAGCCGGGAGACCGCGAAGGTCTTCAGCGCCTCGGCGCCGGTGGCCATCTCCGTGCGGGCCATCAGCTTGTTGCGCACGACGCCGTCCTTGGAGTCGTGGAAGTCGTGCTGGTAGCGCAGCGGGATGAAGACCTGGAAGCCGCCGGTCTCGTCCTGGAGCTCGCGCAGCCGCAGCACGTGGTCCACCCGGTGGCGGGGCTCCTCGATGTGGCCGTACAGCATGGTGGCGGGCGTCTTGAGGCCCTTGCCGTGCGCGAGGCGGTGGATCCGCGACCAGTCCTCCCAGTGGGTGTCGTGGTCGACGATGTGCTGGCGGACCTCCCAGTCGAAGATCTCCGCGCCGCCGCCGGTCAGCGACTCCAGACCGGCGTCGATCAGCTCGTCCAGGATCTCGTCGGCGGGCAGGCCGCTGATCTTCTCGAACCAGTGGATCTCGGTGGCGGTGAAGGCCTTCAGCGAGACGTTCGGCAGCGCCGCCTTCAGCTCCCGCAGCGAGCGCGGGTAGTAGCGCCACGGCAGCGTCGGGTGCAGCCCGTTGACGATGTGCAGCTCGGTGAGGGAGTCGACCTCCATCGCCTTGGCGAGGCGGACGGCCTCCTCGATGCGCATCGTGTACGCGTCCTTCTCGCCCGGCTTGCGCTGGAACGAGCAGTACGCGCAGGACGCGCTGCACACGTTGGTCATGTTGAGGTGACGGTTGACGTTGAAGTGGACGACGTCGCCGTTCTTCCGCGTCCGCACGTGGTGGGCCAGCCCGCCCAGCCAGGCCAGGTCGTCGCTCTCGTAGAGCGCGATCCCGTCCTCGCGGGTCAGCCGCTCACCCGCGTAGACCTTCGCCTCCAGCTCGCGCTTGAGCCCTGCGTCCATGCGGTGACCCGCCTCCTCCGACATTCGATTCCTTGCCGGAATGAGCGTACGCCTATGCCGAGAGCAGCTCGGCGAGCAGTGTCGGGTCGATGTTGCCTCCGCTGACCACGGCCGCCACCGACTGGCCCCCGGTCTCGGCGGCGCGGTGGAAGTAGGCGGCCGGGGCGACCGCCCCGGAGGGCTCGGCGACGAGCCGGCCGCGGCGGGCCAGCACGGCCACGGTGGCGCGGATCTCGTCCTCGGTGACGGTGACGATGTCGTCCACGTAGGCGGCGACGTGCTCGAACGGCAGCACGCCGAGCGACGGGGTGCGCAGCCCGTCCGCGATGGTCCGGTAGGTGTCGGCGACCGGCCACTCGACCCGGCGGCCGGCCCGCAGGCTGGCCCGGGCGTCGGCGGCCAGCTCGGGCTCCACGCCGATCACCCGGATGCCGGGGCGGGTGAGCTTGAGCGCGGCCGCCGTCCCGCCGATCAGGCCGCCGCCGCTGACCGGCACCAGGACGGTGTCCAGGTCGGCCGGGGCGTCCTCGGCGATCTCCAGGCCGACCGTGCCCTGGCCCGCGATGATGAACGGGTCGTCGTACGGGGGCACCCAGACGTAGCCGTGCTTCCCGGCCAGCTCGGCGGGCAGGGTGTCCCGCTCCTCCGGCGCCACCAGGATCACCTCGGCGCCGAACGAGCGGGTGGCCTCCACCTTCACCGCGGGCGAGGTGTCCGGCATCACGATCACGGCCTTGATGCCGAGCTCCCGGGCCGCGTACGCCACCGCCTGCGCGTGGTTGCCGCTGGACTGGGCCACCACGCCCCGGGCGCGCTCGTCCTCGGTGAGCGCGGCCAGCCGGTTGTAGGCGCCGCGGGTCTTGAAGGCCCCGGTCGGCTGGAGGTTCTCGGGCTTCAGCCAGAGCCGCCGCTCCCCCTCGGCCGCCCAGGGGGCGGGAACCAGCGGGGTGCGCACGGCGACCCCCGCGATCCGCTGCCGAGCCGCGCGCAGCTCCTCCAGTCCGACCAGTGCCATACGTCACTCTCCTACAGGAGGAAGTTCACTCACCCGGTTTTCCCACTTGGTGGAGAGTACGACGGTGGTGCGGGTCCGGGCCACGCCCTTCGTGCCCGAGATCCGCTTGACCACCGATTCCAGGCCGGCCACGTCGGCCACCCTGACCTTCAGCATGTAGGAGTCGTCACCGGCGATGAACCAGCAGTCCTCGACCTCGTTGAGGTCCTTCAGCCGGTGCGCGACGTCCTCGTGGTCCGCGGCGTCGGTGAGCTGAAGGCCGATCAGGGCCGTGACGCCGAAGCCGAGCGAGGCCGGGTTGACCGTCGCCCGGTAGCCGGTGATCACCCCGGCCTGCTCCAGGCGGTTGATCCGGTCCGTGACGCTCGGGCCGGAGAGCCCGACCAGCCGGCCCAACTCGGCGTAGGACGCACGGCCGTTCTCCCGGAGCGCCTGGATGAGCTGTCTGTCCACCGTGTCCATATACCGTCCGCGTCCTTCCGAACCTCACCAGACCCACAGATCATTATCCGGATTCAAAGGCGCCGTGCGCCGAACGACCCGGATATCGCAGAGAAGATACTCTCCCGCCCCGGGTCTCCTTACTCCCCCTCAGCCGGTGCGCCCTCGCCGGCGGCCGTCTTGCGGGCGGCCGCCCCCAACTCCCCTTCCCAGCGCAGGTACAGGGAATGCGGCACGTCGACGGCGTCCAGCACCCGTCCGGCCACGAAATCCACGAGTTCGCGCACGGTGGAGCCGCCGGCGTAGAAACCGGGCGAAGCGGGCAGGACGACCGCCCCCTGCGCGTCGAGCTCCACCAGGTGCTTCAACGTCACCCCGTTGAGTGGCGTCTCGCGCACGCAGACGACGAGTGGACGGCGCTCCTTGAGGGTGACGCTGGCGACGCGCTGCAGCAGGTCCTTGCTCAGGCCGAGCGCGATCCCGGCCACCGCGCCGGTGGTCGCGGGCACCACGAGCATGCCCTTGGCCGGGTAGGAGCCGCTGGACGGACCGGCCGCGAAGTCCCCGGCCGGCCAGTAGCGGACGTCGTCCAGGCCCTCGTCGCTCCCGAGCCAGGCGGCGAGGTCGGTGCGCCAGTGGGCGTCCCGGAAGGAGATGCCGGTCTCGTCCAGGATGGTGAGCCGGGCGGCGCGGCTGACGACCAGGTCCACCGCCTCGCCGGCGGCCAGCAGCGCGCGGATCACCGAGGCCGCGTACGGCGTCCCCGACGCACCCGAGACCCCGACCACCCACGGCTGACGCTTCGCAGTTCCCATGGGGCAATTCTGTCCCGGCTCCACCCGTGGTTCCGGACCGGGCCGACCGGGAGGGGTCCGGGAGCGCCCGCCCCTGGGAGGATGGGCGCATGGCAGCGACCCTCGTCGACCTCACCCATCAGGTGACCACCGCGATGCCGGTCTACCCCGGCGATCCGGCCGTCCTGCTGGAGCCCGCGCTCACCACGGCCACCGCCGGGGTGAACGTGCTGGCCCTGCACCTCGGCTCGCAGTCCGGGACGCACGTGGACGCGCCGTACCACGTGGACGTCACCTGGCCGACCCTGGACGGGCTGCCGCTGGAGCGGTTCACCGGCCCCGCCGTGGTCGCCGACCTGCGCGGGCTGGAGCCCCGAGCGGCCGTCACCCCCGGGCTGCTGGCGGCCGCGCTGGAGCGGGTCGCGGACTCCGGCGAGGGCACCGTCCTGCTGCTGGCCACCGGCTGGGCCCGGCACTGGGGCACCGACGCCTACCTCGCCCACCCCGCCCTGACCCCGGCCGCCGCCGAGGCGATCGTCGCCGCCGGGGTGCGGACGGTCGGGGTGGACGCGCTCAGCGTCGACCCGACCCCCGACCCGGGCCCGGGCGACCCGGCGGTGGCCGCCCTGCTCGCCGACCTCACCGACGAGCACGACCACGGCACCGCCGACGAGCCCACGCTGGCCGCGCACCGGGTGCTGCTGGGGGCGCCCGGCGGCGGGGTGATCGCCGAGAACCTGACCGACCTGCGGCCGCTGCTGGCGGCCCAGGAGGCCGGCCTGCCGGTGGAGGTCTCGCTGTTCCCGCTGCGGCTGGTCGCGGCGGACGGCGCACCGGTACGGGCGGTGGCCCGGCTGGGCTGAGCCGGACTCTCCGTCCGGGCCGGGGACTTGGTCTAGACCATCCCCCGTCAACGCCAGTACGCTTTCCGGCCATGGCTGAGATCATCGGAGTGATCGAGCGACTCTGGCGCTACCCCGTGAAGTCCACCGGCGGCGAGCGGCTCGACTCCGTCGAGGTGGACGAGCGCGGCCTGGCCGGCGACCGCCTCTACGCCGTCCGCGACGCCGCGGGGAAGCTCGGCTCGGGCAAGAACACCCGCCGCTTCCGCCGGATGGACGGCCTGCTCCGCCTCTCCGCCCGGCTCGGCCACCGGATCGACGGCCCCGAACTGTTCGATCCGCTCGGCCGCCCGGTCGACCGGCCGAACTCCTTCCTGCGCGCCTACCTCCAGCGCGAGGACGTCGAACTCGCCCGCGAGGACGCCGTCTCGCACTTCGACCGGCTGCCGGTCAGCGTGCTCAGCACCGCCACCCTGGACTGGGTCCGCGAGGCCGTCCCCTTCACCGTGGTCGACGAGCGCCGGTTCCGCCCCAACATCGTGCTGCGCACCCCGCCCGGCACCCCGCCGTTCGTCGAGGACGCCTGGCTCGGCCGCCAGGCCTCCGGCGAGGCCCCCGGCAGCGCCCGGCTCTCCTTCGTCGCCTCCAGCGAGCGCTGCGCGATGACCGGCGCCCCGCAGCCCGGACTGCCGCACGCCCCCGAGATCCTCAAGGCCGTCGTGCACGCCCACGACGGCCGGCTCGACGCCCTCGCCGAGGTCGCCGCCCCGGGCCGCCTGCGGGTCGGCGACCGGCTGCTCCTCGGCTGACCACGGCCCCCGCGTCCGTCACCGCCCTTGCCCGAAGGGCGACTTGACCCTCGCGAACCGGCAGCCGAGGACGAGGCACCGCGGGGGGCCGGTCACGGGCCCCTCAAGGGGTGTCGCCGACGCTCCCGGACTCCGCCGTGGGGAGGGCGACCGCGCGCAGGTAGGCCTGGGCGAAGAGCTCGACGGTCTCGTCCGTCGACGGCAGCCCGTCCCCCAGGGCGGGTTCCAGCACCGGCCGCATCAGCGCGTGGTTGAGCAGCGGGCCGATCATCAGCTGGGTCAGCACCGGGGTGGGCAGCGGTCTCAGCCGGCCGGCCCGCACGTGCGGGCGCAGCAGCCGGTCCAGGCCGGCGAGCGCCTGCGGCAGGGTGGCGGCCATCACCCGGGCGGCGGGGCCGTCCGGGCGGCCGAGCAGGTCGGCGAAGACCGCCGGGACGATCCGCGGCTCGTGCACGAAGGCCGCGGCGAAGGTGGCGTGGAGCGCCCGGACGGTCTCCTCCAGGGTCTCCGGCGGGTCGGCGGCGAGGGCCTCCAGGTCGGGCAGCGCGGAGTGCCGCTCGAACACGGCGGCGAGCAGGCCGTCCCGCCCCTCGAAGACGGTGTGCAGGCTGGGCAGCGAGCAGTCGGCCCGGTCGGCCACGGCGTCCAGGGTGACCCCGGCCAGGCCGCGCTCGGCCACCAGCAGTGCCGCCGCCGCGATCGCGCGTTCGCGCACCGGCGGCCGTCCGCCCGGGTCGACGCCCGCCTCCCGGACGGCCTCGTCCAGCACCGCCCGGGAGCCGCCGAGCCTGCGCAGCAGCGTGCTGCGGGAGATGCCGGCCGTCGCGGCGATCGCCGTGAGCGGGACGTCCGCGACGTCCTGGCCCCGTTCCTTCGCCGCCGTGAGGGCGGCCGTCACCAGCTCCTTCATGTGAAGCATCGTACTACTTGACACCTGGGACGGTTCCAGAGATTCTATATATGCAGGTTCCACACGGACAGTGATCGATCGAGCACTGAAAGGGGAGAGCCATGAGCGTCGTGATCTCCGGGGGCGGGCCGGCCGGAATGATGCTGGGCCTGATGCTGGCGCGCGCCGGTGTCGAGGTGACCGTGCTGGAGAAGCACGGGGACTTCCTGCGCGACTTCCGCGGCGACACCGTCCACGCCTCCACCGTGCGGCTGATGGACGAACTCGGCCTCGGCCGGAAGTTCGCCGCGCTGCCGCAGAGCCGCCTCGGCAACCTGGTGGTGCAGCCGCCCGGCTCCGCCCCCGTCGCGCTGAGCGCCTACGAGCGGCTGCGGCCCCCGTACAACTACATCGCCATGATCCCGCAGTGGGACCTCCTGAACTTCCTGGTCGCGGAGGCCCGGCAGGAGCCCGCCTTCACCCTGCGGATGAACACCGAGGCGACCGGACTGCTCCGGGACGGCGGCCGGGTCACCGGAGTCCGGTACCGCACCCGGGACGGCGAGGAGGGCGAGCTGCGCGCCGACCTCACCGTCGCCGCCGACGGCCGGCACTCCACCCTGCGCCGGGCGGCCGGCCTGGCCGCCCAGGAGTTCCCGGTGCCCTTCGACACCTGGTGGTTCCGGCTGCCCCGGCACCCCCACGAGCAGGCCCAGCCGCCCAGCCTCGTCCCCGGGTTCGGGTCCGGCGACATGGTGCTGAGCTTCGCCCGGACCGACTACTTCCAGATCGCCTACTTCCGCGCCAAGGGCGCCGACCCGCAGCTGCGCGCCGAGGGGATCGAGCGGTTCCGCGAGCGGATCGCCCGGCTGCTGCCCCAGTACGCGGACCGGGTCGACCAGTTGGCGAGCCTCGACGACCTGCACCTGCTCGACGTCCGGCTCAACCGGCTGGACCGCTGGTACACCGACGGGCTGCTGCTGATCGGCGACGCCGCCCACGCGATGTCCCCGGCCGGCGGGGTGGGCATCAACCTCGCCATCCAGGACGCCGTCGCGGCCGCCACCCTGCTCGCCGAACCGCTGCGCCGCGGCCGTCCGACCGTGGCGGCCCTGGCCCGGGTCCAGCACCGCCGGCTGCGGCCGACGGTGATCATGCAGCGGATGCAGCGGGTCCTGCACAGCGTGCTGTTCGAGCCGGTCCTCACCGGCGAGCGGGCCGGCCCGCCCGCCCGGCTGGTGGCCCTCGCCCGGCACGTCCCCGGCTTCCCGGTACTGCTCTCCCGCCTGATCGCCTTCGGCCCGCTCCCCGAGCACGCACCCGCCTTCGCCCGGCGCGACGCCTGAGCCCCGGCGGGCGGCATCCGCCCCGGATCCCCGCGAACCGTCCGTTCGGACGGGCGGATCGCGGGGAACGACCGTTGGCATGACGATCCCTCACCGCCTGATCGGCACCGGCGACCACCACGTCCTGGTCCTGCACGACTGGTTCGGCACCAGCGCGGGCTGGGGCCCGTTCCTCGACTACCTCGACGGCAAGGCCTTCGGCTACGCCTTCCTCGACTACCGCGGCTACGGGCTGCGCAAGGGCGTCACCGGCGCGTACACGCTCGCCGAGATCGCCTCCGACGCGCTCGCCCTGGCCGACCAGCTCGGCTGGGACCGCTTCTCGCTGGTCGGCCACTCCATGGGCGGCAAGGCGGCCCAGCAGGTGCTCGCCGAGGCGCCGCTGCGGGTGCGCAAGCTGGTCGGCCTGGCGCCGGTGCCGGCCGGGGAGTACCCGATGGACGCGGCGGGCGAGGCCCTGTTCTACGGCGCGGCCGAGGACCGGGAGAAGCGCTTCGCGATCCTCGACCTGGTCACCGGGCAGCGGGCCGGCCGGGTCTGGCTCGACCGCATGGTCGACCAGTCCCTGCGGCAGTCCACCCCTGAGGCCTTCGGCCGCTACGTGCACGACTGGACGACGGCCGACCTGCGGCGCCGGATCGACGGCAACCCGGTGCCGGTCAAGGTGATCGTCGGCGAGCACGACCTCGCCCTCACCGCCGAGGTGATGCGCGGCACCTTCCTCGCCCACTACCCCAACGCCGAGCTGGAGGAACTCGCCGGCAGCGGGCACTACCCGATGTACGAGGCCCCGGTGGCCCTCGCGACGGCGCTGGAGGGCTTCCTGCACAACTGAGGCCGGCCCGGCCGGGGCCTCCGTATGATCCGACGATCATGACTGATCACGAGCTCTGGCACCGACTGGACCGCATCCGCCACGAACGCGGGCTCCTCACCCCCGGCGAGCTGGTGCTGCTCGCCGACCGGGGCGTGGCCGTCCTCGACCCGTTCTCCGTACTGGTCGCGCGGCGGGTGACGCTGTCGGCGGAGACCGTCCTGTACCCGGGCGCGACCGTCGAGTGCGACGCGGACAGCGACTGCGCGATCGGCCCGGGCACCGTCCTGTACGGCGGCGCCCGGATCGTCGCGACCGGCGGCGGGCGGATCACCGTCGGACGCCGCGCGCGGATCGGCGAGGGCGGCGCCGTGGTCAGGGCCGGGGCGGGCGAGGCCATCGAGCTCGGGGACGAGGTCAGGATCGCCAACGGCGCCGAGCTGACGGGCCGTTGCCGCCTCGGCACCGGCTCCCAGGTCCTCGGCCCGATCTCCGCCCGCGCGGTCGAGCTCGCCGCCGGCCGCCCGTACACCCACCCCGACCCGGACGGTCGCGGCGGCGTCCTCAAGGGCCACGGCCGGGCCCGGGGCACCCGGGTCGGCGTCGGCGAGGTCGTCAACGGCAACGGCGACTTCGCCGCCGCCCCGGTCGAACGCCAGCGGACCTACCACCCGGACGCCCCCCACCTGGGCGACTGACCCCGCGGCGCCTCCGGACCCGTACCCCGCACCGCGGGGCCGAGGAGGGCGGCGGCCAGCCAGAGCGCGAAGCATCAGGGGGCGTGCGGGAGTTGGCGCGCGCCGCGGGGTAGACGCTGGCGCATGGACCCGAGACCCGTGCGCATTGGGCGTCTCATCCTTCTCGCTTACGTTCGATGCATGACAGATGAGCGAGTTGACGACACGTCGCCGGTGCTGGTGATCGGCGTCTCCGGAGCGGTCGGGCGGCACGTCGGGCTGAAGCTCGCGGCGGCCGGCGTGCGGGTGCGGACGCTGCCCCGGCGGGAGCTGCGCGACCCGGCGTCGCTGGAGGCCGCGGTGCAGGGCGCCGGCGCGGTGCTGCTGGGGTGGCCGTTCCCGACGGCGGACGGGGCCACCGAGGCCGTCGGCGTGCTGGCCCGGGAGGTCGGGCGGGTGGTGTTCCTGTCCTCGGCCGTCCCCGGCCGGCCGGAGGGCGGGATCGAGGCGCTGCTCGCCGGCAGCGGGGTGCGGCACACGGTACTGCGGGCGCACGGCTTCGCCGCCGCGTTGCAGTGGGCGGAGGAGATCAGGGCCGGGGGCACGGTGCGGGGCTACGGCGGCGCGGCCGGGCTGAACCCGGTGGACGAGCGGGACGTCGCGGCGGTGGCCGTCCGGGCCCTGGTGGAGGACGGCCACGACGGCGCCCGGTACGTCCTCACCGGCCCGGAGTCGCCGACCCAGGCGGAGCAGGTGGAGATCATCGGCGCGGCCGCGGGCCGCCCGGCCAGCTGGCAGGAGGTCTCCCGCGAGACCGCCCGCCACCGGATGTCCGCCGCCGGCCGCCCGTCGGCCGCCGTCGACGGCGCCCTGGACCTCGTCCACGCCCGCCTCACCGCCCCCGAGCCGGCCACCAGCACCGTCCAGGACGTCACCGGCCACCCGGCCCGCAGCTTCCACGCCTGGGCGAGGGACCACGCGGCCCTGTTCCGCTGAGCCGGTCCACGAGCGGCGGGCGGGCCCGGACGAGGCGGGAGGAGCGCCCCGTGAGCCCGCCGGCGGACGCGCGGATCAGATCCCGAGCCCCCGGACGACCAGGTCCACCAGCGCGAAGAAGAACAGCGAGATCCCCACGAAGCTGTTGGTCTGGAAGAACGCCCGGTTGAGCTTCGACAGGTCGTTCGGCCGCACGATGGTGTGCTCGTACACGAAGGCCCCCGCGACGACCACGAGGCCGATCCAGAACGCCGCTCCGGCGTCCGTCAGGAGCGCGAACCAGCCCAGCAGGAGCGTCGTCAGGACGTGGCACACCCGCGCGCCCCGAATGGCCGCCGGCACGCCGTACCGCGCGGGCACCGAACGGACCCCGTGCTCGCGATCGGACTCGACGTCCTGGCAGGCGTAGACGAGGTCGAAGCCGCCGATCCAGATGCCGACGGCCACGCCCAGCACGACCGCCTCCCACGACCAGCTGCCCGTGACCGCGAGCCAGGCGCCGACCGGCCCCATCGCCTGGGCGATGCCGAGGATCGCCTGCGGGAAGTTCGTGAACCGCTTGCCGTACGGGTAGACCACCATCGGCACCACGGCGACCGGCGCGAGCGCCAGGCAGAGCGGGTTGAGCATCGCGGCCGCGCCGAGGAAGACCACCAGCGCGACGGCCGAGCCGACGTACGCGGTCTTCAACGACACCGCTCCGGTGACCAGTTCACGCGTGGCCGTGCGCGGGTTGCGGGCGTCGATCTCCCGGTCGATGATCCGGTTCGCCGCCATGGCGAAGGTGCGCAGCCCCACCATGCACACGGTGACGACGAACAGCTCGCCCCAGTGCACCCGCTTGTCCGCGAGGAACATGGCCGTCAGCGCGGCGATGTACGCGAACGGGAGCGCGAAGACCGAGTGCTCGATCATCACCAGGCGGAGGAACGCCCTGGTGCGCCCCGGTGTCTCGACAGCGGCCGTGCTCACAGTCCGTATTCCTTCCAGCGACGCGACACCAGTTCGGCGGTGGCCGGGTCGGAGGACACCATCTCCGGCCAGCCGCCGTCCCGGGTGTACCCCTCCTCCGGCAGCTTGCGGGTCGCGTCGATGCCCGCCTTGCCGCCCCAGAACTGCTGGTACGAGGCGTGGTCCAGGTGGTCCACCGGGCCTTCGACCACGGTCAGGTCCCGGCTGTAGTCGACGTTGCCGAAGGCCCGCCAGGCGACCTCCTGGTAGTCGTGCACGTCGCAGTCGGCGTCCACCACGATGATCAGCTTGGTCAGCGACATCATGTGCGCGCCCCAGATCGCGTGCATCGTCTTCTGGGCGTGCTTGGGGTACTTCTTGTCGATCGAGACGATCACGCAGTTGTGGAAGCCGCCGGCCTCGGGCAGGTCGTAGTCGACGATGTCCGGGATGATGATCTTCAGCAGCGGCAGGAAGAACCGCTCGGTGAACTTGCCCAGCGGGCCGTCCTCCGTCGGCGGGCGGCCGACCACGATGGACTGGAGGATCGGGCGGCGGCGCATCGTCACGCAGTCGATCTTCAGCGCCGGGAACGGCTCCTGCGGGGTGTAGAAGCCCGTGTGGTCGCCGAACGGGCCCTCGGGCAGCATCTCGCCGGGCTCCAGCCAGCCCTCCAGGACCACCTCGGCGTCGGCCGGGACCTGGAGCGGCACCGTCTTGCAGTCGACCATCCGGACCCGCTCCCCGGCGACGAAGCCGGCGAAGAGGTACTCGTCGATGTCCCCGGGCAGCGGCGCGGTGGCCGCGTAGGTGACGGCCGGGGGGCAGCCGAAGGCGATCGCGACCGGGAGGCGCTCACCGCGCTTGGCCGCCACCGCGGCGTGGTTGCGGCTGTCCTTGTGGATCTGCCAGTGCATGCCGATGGTGCGGCGGTCGTGCCGCTGGAGCCGGTAGAGGCCCAGGTTGCGGATGCCGCTGTCCGGGTCCTTGGTGTGGGTCAGGCCCAGGTTGAAGAAGGAGCCGCCGTCCTGCGGCCAGGTGAAGAGCGCGGGCAGGTCGTCCAGGTCGACGTCGTCGCCGGTGAGCACGACCTCCTGCACCGGGGCGTCACCCGGCTTCACGTGCCGGGGCGGGACGTGCGCCATCGAGGCGAGCTTGCCGAAGGCGTCCCGGAAGCCGGTGAAGCCCTGCGGCAGCTCGGGCTTGAGCAGGCCGGCGATCTTCTCGGAGATGTCGTCCGGGCCCTTGAGGCCGAGCGCCTTGGCCAGCCGCCGCTCGGTGCCGAAGACGTTCATCGCCAGGGGCATCGACGAGCCCTTGACGTTCTCGAAGAGCAGCGCCGGGCCCTTGGCCTTCTGCACCCGGTCGACGATCTCGCCGATCTCCAGGTGCGGGTCCACCTCCGCCTTGATGCGCTTGAGGTCGCCCTCACGGTCGAGGGCCCGGAGAAACGAGCGGAGATCGTCGTATGCCATGCCTGTCAGTATCCGCCACCCGATAGCCTGGCCGGGTCAAGGGCCCCTGGAAGGCGCCCGCCACCATCGCCGCCCGGGGGGAGATCCCAGCCGTGCCGAGGATTCTTCTGACCATCATCCTTCCGCTCGCGCTCTGGGTCTGGGCGTTCGTGGACTGCCTGACCACGCCCGAGGACGAGGTGAAGCACCTGCCCAAGGTGGTCTGGGTGCTGATCGTGCTGCTCTTCCCGCCGCTGGGCCCGATCGCCTGGCTGATCGCCGGCAAGCAGCGCGGCTTCCTGCGGGCCGCGCCCGCCGGGGCCCACCCGGGGTACCCGGCCGACGACCGGGCGGGCCGTCCCGCCGCGCGCGGCGGGCGCCCGCTGGCGCCGGACGACGACCCCGAGTTCCTCGCCTCGTTGAAGAAGGACGACAAAGACCACGAGTCCATGCTCAAGCAGTGGGAGGCCGATCTGCGCCGTCGCGAGCGGGAGCTGCGCGACCGCGACGAGCCCGAGGACGGCAGGAAGAGCTGATCGGAGCGGGTCCGCCCGCTCGCCCGGACAGCCCACCCCCACCGTGCGGGGTGGGCTGCGGCATTTTTGGTGCTTCCCTACGACTGCGCAACCCCTAACCCGGACGGCGACCCCCTGCCCGCCGGGCTTGAGCGGACCTTGAGCGGAGCCCAAGAGGACCGGCCTACAGTACTGGGAGACGGCCCTGACCTGCGCTTTCCTTCATGCTCAGATCATCGGACCATCATCTGTCCGACAACCCCCGGTATCCGAATGAACACCGAGCGCTCAGTCAACGATCCGACCGCTTCTGTCCAGGCCTGACAGCTAAACGAACTCGACCTTGTACGGAATCGACGCCGAAACCAGCGCACGGCCCCTCGTACAGTCATAAGTGAAGAAAGTGATTCGCAGCCGGGGGCACAGCAGACGTTGGCTGTCGGACAGTTCCCTCACCCTTGGAGTGGTTCGAGATGACGGTTGTGCATGAGGCGCCGGTCGACGGCGAGGTCCCCGAGGTCCCGGCCGACGCCCGCGGGCGGGTCGCCGAGCTGCACGAGCTGCGCGAGAAGGTCCGCCGCGGCCCCAGCGACAAGGCCACCGAGGCCCAGCACGCCAAGGGCAAGCTGACCGCGCGCGAGCGCATCGAGCTGCTGCTGGACGAGGGCTCCTTCCAGGAGGTCGAGCCGTTTCGCCGGCACCGCGCCCAGGGCTTCGGCCTGGAGGCCAAGAAGCCGCACACCGACGGCGTGATCGTCGGCTGGGGCACCGTCCACGGGCGCACCGTCTTCACGTACGCGCACGACTTCCGGATCTTCGGCGGCGCGCTGGGCGAGGCCCACGCCCAGAAGATCCACAAGATCATGGACATGGCCATCGCGGCCGGTGCCCCGCTGGTCTCGCTGAACGACGGCGCCGGCGCCCGCATCCAGGAGGGCGTCACCGCCCTGGCCGGCTACGGCGGCATCTTCCAGCGCAACACCAAGGCGTCCGGCGTCATCCCGCAGATCTCGGTGATGCTCGGCCCGTGCGCCGGCGGCGCCGCGTACTCCCCCGCGCTGACCGACTTCGTCTTCATGGTCCGCGAGACCTCGCAGATGTTCATCACCGGCCCGGACGTGGTCCAGGCGGTCACCGGCGAGAAGATCAGCCAGAACGGCCTCGGCGGCGCCGACGTGCACGCCGGCGTCTCCGGCGTCTCGCACTTCGTCTACGACGACGAGCAGTCCTGCATCGAGGAGGTCCGCTACCTCCTGTCGCTGCTGCCGCAGAACAACCGCGAGATGCCGCCGTCCGTGGTGACCGAGGACCCGGTCCAGCGCCGCAACGACAGCCTGCTGGACCTGGTGCCCGCCGACGGCAACCGCCCGTACGACATGCGCAAGGTGATCGAGGAGATCGTCGACCACGGCGAGTACCTGGAGGTCCACGAGCGCTGGGCCACCAACGTGCTCTGCGTGCTCGCCCGGATCGACGGCCACGTCGTCGGCATCATCGCCAACCAGCCGCAGTCGCTGGCCGGCGTGCTGGACATCAACGCGAGCGAGAAGGCCGCCCGCTTCGTCCAGATGTGCGACGCCTTCAACATCCCGCTGGTCACCCTGCTCGACGTCCCCGGCTTCCTGCCCGGCGTCGACCAGGAGCACGGCGGCATCATCCGCCACGGCGCCAAGCTGCTGTACGCGTACTGCAACGCCACCGTGCCGCGCATCTCGCTGATCCTGCGCAAGGCCTACGGCGGCGCGTACATCGTGATGGACTCCCGCTCGATCGGCGCCGACCTTTCGTACGCCTGGCCGACCAACGAGATCGCCGTGATGGGCGCCGAGGGCGCGGCCAACGTCATCTTCCGGCGCGAGATCAACGCCGCCGAGGACCCGGACGCCATGCGCGCCCAGAAGATCAAGGAATACAAGAACGAGCTGATGCACCCGTACTACGCGGCCGAGCGCGGCCTCGTGGACGACGTCATCGACCCGGCCGAGACCCGCCAGGTGATCGCTTCCGCCCTGGCCATGCTCCGCACCAAGCACGCCGACCTGCCCAGCCGCAAGCACGGCAACCCGCCGATGTAGTGGCGCGCACCGCCGCGACAGCCCGCACCTCAGCAGCAGCCCGCACCGACGCGCCACCACCTCAGACCGCAGCCACCCGGGGGAGAAACCAGGACATGACCGCTTCCGCCGAACCCCTCGTCCGCATCGTCCGCGGCAGCCTCACCGACGAGGAACTCGCCGCCCTGACCGCCGTCCTCGCCGCGCGCGCCGCCGTCGCGCAGCAGGCCGCCGCCGCCGCGCCGATCGAGCCGATCGCCAACTGGCAGCGCCTGGAGCGCCGCCCGGCGTACTACTCGCCGTTCAGCTGGCAGCAGGCGGCCTGACGGCCCACGGCCCGTGCCGGACGGCCGGTCACCCCGCTCGGG
>NZ_JBHVEU010000157.1:0-17808 GCF_042802075.1 Kitasatospora sp. NPDC057518 | reverse complement strand
AGGCCCCGCGGCCGCCGGTGTGGTGCGGGGTGGATCAGGAGTGGGTGACGGCGCCGCAGGCGAAGGCGGACAGCGGCAGGAAGCCGTAGCTCTTGAGGTCGTTGGCGCCGTTGTTGCAGAGCCAGCCGCCCTTGCCGAAGATGGCGCGCAGGGTGGCGTTCGAGTTCCACTCGGTGTCACGGAAGACGTTGTAGACCACGCGGGAGTACGGGGTGGCCGCGAAGGCGGCGCTGATCGTCTTGGCCGTGGTGTCCACCGGCAGGACACCGTTGACGTTGCGGATGGTCAGCGGGCCCTGGACGTCGGTGCCGCTGCCCTGGCCGTAGTAGACCTGGCCGATGTAGTGGGCCACGGAGTAGGGGACCAGCGCGTTGGGGTCGGCCAGGACCGAGTCGCTGCCCTGGTTCTCCTGGGTGCCGCTGACGACGCAGGCACCGGGGGTGACCGCGACGCCGCCACCGATGGTGGTCAGGAAGTAGGAGCGGGTGCCGGAGTCGGTCTGCGGCAGGAAGGGCTTGATGGTGGCGTTCGGCAGCGACGCGTCGATGTCGTGCCAGTTGGTCACCGCACAGGTGAAGATGTCCTTCAGGTTCGCGGTGCTCAGGTTCGCCGGGGCGTTGCCGGTGGCCGGGGCGGCCCAGGCGACGGCGTCCTTCGCCAGGCTGACGAAGTAGTCGCTGCTCGGGTCGCTCGACTGCGGGCCGCGCGAGGAGCGGGCGAAGTCCACCGTGGTGTTGGTGTAGGTGGCCAGCGCCTTGATGCCGGCGCCGGAGCCGTTCGGGCGGGCGATCGCGGCGGAACCGGCCTTGGGGGTGATGGTGGTGCCGGTGGGGGTCGCGTCCCAGCTGTAGACGCGGGGGGCGTTCGGGTCGGTCAGCGACGCGTTGTAGTCGGCGGCGAGCTGGTTCACGACGGCCTGGGTGGTGTCGGAGCCGGTGCCCACGAAGTCGATGGCGCGCGGCGTCACGCCGGCGGCCGGGTCGGCGACGGCGGTGCCGCCGGCGACGGTCGCGATGGAGGTCGCCAGGGCGGCGACGGTGAGCAGCTTGGCAGCGGTCTTACGCATGTTCCTCTTCCTCCGGGGGAGAGACGTACATCGCGTGAAACCCGTACTCCGTTCGGGAGTTCGGGGCCGTGTGGCCGCGTCCGCTGCGGCCTCGCCGGCAGTGCCGATCCTGTCCGGCGGGGAGGTTCCGCCGGAAGGGAGGCCGGGTCCGGCCGGGGAATGTCGACTCATCGGTTCAGCGAGGTTTAGCCACTGGTCAGCGTGCACGTGACAGGGGCACTACCGGCCCTCCGAACCCGGTCGACGTTCTTCTCCAGGAAGCTGCTCGGGGTGTTGCCGGAAACCTGCCCTTCACCGGAACTGCACGGACGGGGGCCGTGGACGGAACCGCCGCCTCCGGACCCGCCCCCGGACATGCTCCGGATACGCCCGGGATACGCCCCGGACACGCCTCCGGACATGCCGACATGGCGGTCCGTCGCGTTCGACGGACCGCCACGCACACGGTCTCCTACAGCGGCCGGCGGCCGTCCCGCCCCGATCGCCGCAACTCCTGCCCCACCCACTGCAGTCCGGCCAGGAACCCCTCGATCCCCGCCTGGCACTGGTCCCGCCGCAGGTATCCCCGGGCGCTGCGGGCGACCGGGACGGCGTCGGCCGCCCCCGGCCGGGTGCTGCGCACCGGCAGGTAGGCGGCCCAGACCCACTGACGTCCTTCGGACTGCCCGACCGAGCACCGCAGCGCGGCCCGTTCGATCAGCAGCACCCGGACGGCCTCGGCGAGTTCGTCCTCGCTGCGGTACGTCCGTACGCCGACCCCGAGCGGCCTCCCGTTGGCGGCCCGCAGTGCCCAGCCGAGGCAGCGGTCGGCCGCCGGCACGATCAGCAGTCGCGGGCCGCGTCGCTCAGCGGCCATCGGTGCGTCTCAACGGTACGGCGGGCTCCGGGAGTTCGTGCGGAGGCTGCTTGGAGAGCAGCACCACGAACCGCCGGAAGGCGTTCTGGCAGGTCGCGTACCGCTCGTACGCGCGGCTGGAGCGCACCTCGGGGAGGGCGCGCGAGCCCGGGACGACCCAGATCCAGCCGATGCCCTCCCGTACGTGGGTGATGCGCGCGGTGAGCCCGGGCGCCGCGGCGCGCAGGCCGTCGAAGCCCCGCTCGGCCTCGCCCGCCGTCTCGAACGCGGCCGGGGTGATCGCGACCACCCGGCCGTTGGACGCCTTCAGTTGCCAGCGGTAGCGCCCGTCCGCTGCCCGTTCGGCGCGGAAACCCCCTCGACTTGCCCCTGCTGCGGTGTGACCGCGGCCGGCAGCGTTCACTGCCCCCTCCGTCCGGTTGCCCTCCGGTTTCCCCTCCGAGCGGAGCAAAGCTATGTGTGCACACGGAGCCCCCGAAAGCCCAGAACGTTCACAACTTGCGCTGTTGGTCGGGAAGTTCTCTCTCGTTTAACTTTCACCGGTTCTTGGTGGTAGTCCCGGTCGGAACCCTCAGAGCCGGGCCGTCCAGCGCACCATCGTGCCCTTGCGGTACGGCCCGCTCTCGTGCCAGGCGTCGCCGCCGAGCGCCTCGGCGCGCCGGGTGAGGTTGAGCAGGCCGCTGCGCCGGCCGCCGGCCGGGATGCCCACCCCGTCGTCGGTCACGGTGAGCAGCACGCCGGGCCGGCCGCCCCGGTCCAGCGAGTCCGGGTCGCCGCCCACCGGGCGGCCGTCCTCGCCCAGGTGGGTGGTCGCGTCGATCTCCACGCCGACCCGGGAGGCGCGCGCGTGCCGGGCCGTGTTGGAGAGCATCTCGCGCAGGGCGGCGAGCAGTTGACGGCCGGTCTTCTCGCCGACCAGGCTCTCCACCGGCCCGACGAAGCTCACCGAGGGCTTGAAGCCGAGCGCGGCCGCGGCCTGGCTGGCCTCCCGCAGCACCCGGGTGCGCAGGGTGTCCGGCGCGTCGCCGTGGTCGTCGTGCTGGAGGGCGTAGATGGTGGTGCGGACCTCCTGGATGGTGGCGTCCAGCTCGTCCACCGCCTTGCCGATGCCGACCCTGACCTCGGGGACGACGGCCCGCCGGGCGGCGCTCTCCAGCATCATCCCGGTGGCGAACAGCCGTTGGATCACCAGGTCGTGCAGGTCGCGGGCGATCCGGTCGCGGTCCTGGAAGACGGCCAGCCGCTGCTGGTCGCGCTGGCCCTCGGCGAGCCGCAGGGCCAGCGCGGCCTGCGAGGCGAAGGTCTCGGCGAGCTGCTTCTCGCTGTCGGTGAACGGCACCGCGCCGTGCGGGCGCCAGACGCAGAGCCCGCCGAGCACCCGCCCGGCGGCGACCATCGGCACGGCCATGGACGGGCCGAAGCGGCGGGCGAGCCGGATCACCACGGTCGGGTCGCTGGACATGTCGTCCAGGTAGACGCTCTCCCCCGCGAGCAGCCGCGCCGCGAAGCTCTCCCGGGGCAGCAGTTCGCCGCGGACGTACTCGGCCAGTTCGCCGGAGGCGTGCGCGACCCGCATCTGCCCGTCGCCCTCGCCGCCGCCCTCCGGGCCGGTCGGCAGCAGGATCATGCCGAGCGCGGCGTCCGCCAGCTCCCGTACCTGCTCGGCGGCGACGGTCAGCGCGCTCTCGGCCTGCTCGGCGGAGAGCAGCGCGGTGGCGACGGCGGCGGCGCCGGCGATCCAGCGTTCGCGGCGGCGGCCCTCCTCGTACAGCCGGGAGTTCTCGATGGCCACGCCGGCCGCCGCGGCGAGCGCGTGCACGACCTGCTCGTCCTCGGGGGTGAAGGCGCCGCCGCCCTTCTTCTCGGTGAGGTAGAGGTTGCCGAACACCTCCGCGCGGACCCGGATCGGCACGCCCAGGAAGGTCCTCATGCAGGGGTGGTGCGGCGGGAAGCCGGAGGAGCGCGGGTCGGTGCGGAGGTCGGCCAGCCGCAGCGGCTCGGGGCGGTCGATGAGCGCGCCGAGGATGCCCCGGCCGGCGGGCAGTTCGCCGATCTCGGCGGCGGTCTCGTCGTCGACCCCGACGTGGATGAAGTCGGCCAGGCCGGTGCCGCCGGGGGCGATCACGCCGAGCGCCGCGTAGCGGGCGTCGACCAGTTCGGCGGCGCCCACGGCGATCCGGTGCAGGGTGGCGTGCAGGTCCAGCCCGGCCCCGATCGAGACCACCGCCTCCAGCAGCCGCTGCATCCGGTCGGTGACCGCGGCGGCCGACTGCAGGCGCTCGGCGACCTCGGTGACCAGGGTGTCCAGCCCGAGCGAGGCGATCTCCGGCACCTGGTGGGGCGTCTGCTCGGCGGCGGCCCCGGGGAGGTCCGACGGGAGGCCCGGAACGGGGTCCGACGGAAGGCCCGGAACGGGGTCCGACGGGAGGCCCGGAGCGGGGTCGGGCGGGAGGTCCGGCGTGGGGTCCATGAAGAAAGCCTACGTTTGTACGCTTTTCAGCCGAAGGACGGCGCGACTAACGGGTGACGGCCCGGCCGGCGGCGGCCGGAACCGGCTCCAGCAGCCCGTCCGCCTCCCGCTCCCGCCGCCACATCGCGTGCAGTCGCCCGTCCGGGTCGGCGACCAGCTCCGACCAGCGGCCCCGCTCGGCCACCCGTCCGCCGTCCAGCACCAGCACCTCGTCCACCGTGGTGTCGTCCAGCCCGGCCAGCCGGTGGGTGATCAGCACGGTGGTGCGGCCCTCGGTGGCGGCCAGCAGGTCGGCGGTGAGGGCGTCGGCGGTGGGCAGGTCGAGGTGCTCGGCGGGCTCGTCCAGGACCAGCACGGGGAAGTCCGCGAGCAGCGCCCGGGCGAGCGCCAGCCGCCGGCGCTGTCCGCCGGAGAGCCGGGCGCCGTGCTCGCCGACCATGGTGTCCAGGCCGTCCGGCAGGCCCTCGGTCCACTCCAGCAGCCGGGCGGCGGCCAGCGCGGCGCGCAGCTCCTCCTCCCCCGCCGCCGGCCGGGCCAGTCGCAGGTTCTCCCGCAGCGAGCTGTCGAAGACGTGGGCGTCCTGGGCGCAGAGCCCGATCACCCGGCGGACGGACTCGCCCGCCAGCGCGCGGCTGTCCACCGCCTCGGGGCGGCCGTCGGCGAACCGCACCGTCCCGGCGCTCGGCTCCAGGAAGCGCAGCAGCGCCTGGGCGAGGGTGGTCTTGCCGGAGCCGGACGGGCCGACCACGGCGATCCGGCGGCCGGCCGCGAGGTCGAGGTCCACCCCGACGAGCGCGTCCGCCGTCTGCCCGGGGTGCCGTACGGTCAGCCCGCGCACCGCGACGGGCAGCGGCCGCTCGGGCAGTGCCACCGGTTCGGCGGGCTCGGCGACCGGGGGTTCGGCGGAGAGCACCTCGTCCAGCCGGGCCCGCGCGGCGCGGCTGCGCTGGCGGGCCTGGACGGCGAGCGGCATCCCGGTGACGGCCTCGAAGGCGGCCAGCGGGGTCAGCACCACCACGGCCAGGCAGACCGGCGCCAGCACCCCGTCGCGCACCCCCTGGACGCCGACCGCGGCCGCGGCGGTCACGGTCAGCCCGGTGAGCAGGGCGATCAGCCCGGTGCCGAGCGCCGTGGTGGCGGCCGAGCGGGCGGCCAGCCCGGTCAGCGCGGCGTCGGCGCTACGGACGGCGGCCAGCCGGCCGGGCAGCGCGCCGGCCACGGTGAGCTCGGCGGTGCCGGTGAAGGCGTCCACCACGGCGGTGGCCAGGCGCCCGCGCGCCGGGGCCTGGCGCCGCTCGGCGCCGGCCGACCAGCGGGCGGCCAGGGCGGGCACCAGCCCGCCCGCGAGCAGCAGTCCGAGGCCGAGCACCAGCCCGGCGGCCGGCAGGAAGGCGGCCATCGCCGCGGTCGAGGCCAGCGCGACCAGGCCGGCCACCGCGGCCGGCAGCCGCCAGCGCAGGTAGTGGTCCTGGACGGCGTCCACGTCGGCGACCAGCCGGGAGAGCAGGTCGCCGCGCCGGAAGGCGGGCAGTCCGGCCGGGGCGAGCGCGCTCAGCCGCCGGTAGACGGCGGCCCGCAGGGTGCCGAGGGTGCGCAGCACCGCGTCGTGCGAGACCAGCCGCTCGGCGTAGCGGAAGACGCTGCGGCCGATGCCGAAGGCCCGTACCGAGGTGACGGCCATCATCAGGTAGAGCACCGGCGGCATCTCGGAGGCCCGGGAGATCAGGTAGCCGGAGGTGGCCATCAGCGCGACGGCGCAGCCGAGGGCGAGCGCGCCGAGCAGGATCGAGAGCGCCAGCCGGGGGGTGCCGCCGCCCTCGGGCCGGGGCTCCTCGGCGACGGCGGGGGCGGGCGTGGGGCGGCCGCTGTGGGCGAGCGGCGCCACCGGGGCGGCCGGGGCGGCGGCCGCCGGGGCTCCCGCCAGCCGTACCCGCCGGTCGGCGACGGCCAGCAGGGCGGGCCGGTGCGCGACCACCAGCACGGTGCGCGCCGGGTCGGCGGCGAGCGCCCGGACGGCGTCCACCACGGCCGCCTCGGAGGCGCCGTCCAGGTTGGCGGTCGGCTCGTCCAGCAGCACCAGCGGCCGGTCCTCGGCGAGCAGCACCCGGGCGAGGGCGAGGCGCTGGCGCTGCCCGGCGGAGAGCCCGGCGCCGTCCTCCCCGAGGACTGCCGCCAGGTCGGTCACGAAGTCGAGCGCGTGCGCGGCCCGCAGCGCCGTCCACAGCTGCTCGTCGGTGGCCTCCGGCCGGTAGAGCCGCAGGTTCTCGGCGACCGTCCCGGCGAACAGGTGCGGGTGCTGCGGCACCCAGGCGATCTGCCGCCGCCAGCTCTCCGGCTCCAGCTCGGCCAGGTCGTACGTCGTACGGCCGTCGGCGGCGGTGATCCGGACGGTGCCCGACGACGGGGCGGTGAGGCCGAGCAGCACGGCCAGCAGGGTGGACTTGCCGGCGCCGCTGGGGCCGGTGAGCGCCGTGCTGGAGCCCGGGCTCAGCGTCAGCGCGGCGCCGTCCAGCGCGGGCTCGGTGCGCCCGGGGTGCCGGACGACCAGGCCCTCGGCGGCGATCACGGCGCTCGCGAGGTCGGGTGCCGGGGTGGTGCCGGCGGCGGGCAGCGGGGTCTCCAGCACCCGGAACAGCTCGTCGGCGGCGGTCAGCCCCTCGACGCTGGAGTGGTAGAGCGCGCCGACCTGGCGGATCGGGAAGTACACCTCGGGGGCGAGCACCAGGATCAGCAGCCCGGTCTCCAGGTCGAGCGTGCCGTCCACCAGCCGGAAGCCGACGGTGACGGCGACCAGCGCGACGGACAGGGTGGAGAGCAGCTCCAGGGTGAAGGAGGAGACGAAGGCGATCCGCAGGGTGCGCAGCGTGGCCCGGCGGTAGTCGGCGGTGATCCGGGCGATGGTGGCGGCCTGGGTGCGGGCCCGGTTGAACACCTTGAGGGTGGGCAGTCCGGCGACCACGTCGAGGAAGTGGTGGGAGAGCCGGGACAGGGTGTTCCACTGCCGGTCCATCCGGGACTGGGTGGCCATCCCGATCAGCACCATGAACAGCGGGATCAGCGGCAGCGTCCCGGCGATGACCGCGGCCGAGGTGAAGTCGGCGCCGACGATCCGCAGCAGCACGATCACCGGGACGACCACGGCCAGCGCCAGCTGCGGCAGGTAGCGGGCGAAGTAGTCGTCCAGGGCGTCGATGCCGCGGGTGGCGAGGGTGGTGAGTTCGCCGGTGCGCCGGCCCGCCAGGTAGGACGGGCCGAGCGCGGTGGCGTGGTCGAGCAGCCGGCGCCGCAGGGTGGACTTCACCCGGGCGACGGACCGGTGGGCGGTGAGTTCGGTGAGCCAGCCGACCAGCCCGCGCCCGACCGCCGTCAGGGCGAGCAGCAGCAGCGGCGTGGTCAGCTCGCCGAGCGTCGCCCCGCGCTGGAAGGCGCGGACGACGATCTCGGCGATCAGACTCGCCTGGGCGACCACCAGGGCCGCGCCGACCGCGCCGAGCAGCACGGATCCGGCGAGGAAGGCCCTGGTGGTGCGGGCGTACCCGAGGAGTCGGGGGTCGACCGGCTTCACGGCGTCAGGCCTGGTCGAGCGGGGCGGCCGGGTTGTGCCCGGGGATGTGCTGGACGCCGATCCGCTTGCGGAACACCCAGTACGTCCAGCCCTGGTAGAGCAGCACCAGCGGGGTGAAGATCGCCGCCACGACGGTCATCACCTTCAGCGTGTACGGCGAGGAGGCGGCGTTGGCGACGGTCAGGCTCCACTCCGGGTTCAGCGTGGAGGGCATGACGTCCGGGAAGAGCGCCAGGAAGAGCATCGCGACCGCGGCCACGATGGTCGCCCCGGAGAGGCTGAACGCCCATCCCTCGCGGCCGAGCTGGTTGGCCGCCAGGGCGCCGAGCAGGGCGACCACCGCGACGATCATCGCGGCGAGGCTGCGGCCGTTGCCGTGGTCGACCTGGGTCCAGGTCAGGAAGGCCAGCGCCAGCACGGCGGTCGCCAGGCCGGAGACCAGGGCGGACCTGCGGGCCCGCTCGCGGATCTCGCCGACCGTCTTGAGCGCGGCGAACACCGAGCCGTGCAGGGTGAACAGGGCGAGCGTCACCAGGCCGCCGAGCAGGGCGTACGGGTTCAGCAGGTCCCAGAGGGTGCCGACGTAGTTCTTCTGCGCGTCGATGTCCACGCCGCGCACGATGTTGGCGAAGGCCACGCCCCAGAGGAAGGCCGGGAGGAGGGAGGTCCAGAAGATGGCCTCCTCCCAGTTCCGCTGCCAGCGGGCGCCGTCGTTCTTGGCCCGGTACTCGAAGGCCACCCCGCGGACGATCAGGCAGACCAGGATGACCAGCAGCGGGATGTAGAAGCCGCTGAAGAGCGTCGCGTACCAGTCCGGGAAGGCCGCGAAGGTGGCGCCGCCGGCGGTCAGCAGCCAGACCTCGTTGCCGTCCCAGACCGGGCCGATGGTGTTGATCAGCACCCGCCGCTCGGCGGTGTTGCGGGCCAGCGGCTTGGTCAGCACGCCGATCCCGAAGTCGAAGCCCTCCAGGAAGAAGTAGCCGATCCACAGGACCGCGATCAGCACGAACCAGACGTCGTGGAGTTGCATGTCAGATCCTCAGTTCCCCGGTGTCCCGGCGCCTCAGTAGGCGAAGGCGAGCGGCTTGTCGGCGTCCTCGTCCGAGGACGGTCCGCGCAACGACGGGTCCTTGGTGGGCGGCTGCTCGGTCACCACCGGGCCGGCCTTGGCGTACTTGACCAGCAGCCGGACCTCGATGACGGCGAGGATCGCGTACAGCGTGGTGAAGGTGGCCAGCGCGCCGATCTGGGTGCCGACGCTGACGTTGGGGGAGACCGCGCTGGCCGTGGTCATCAGACCGAAGACGGCCCAGGGCTGACGGCCCATCTCGGTGAAGATCCAGCCGAAGCTGTTGGCGATCAGCGGGAAGCCCATGGTCAGGATGCCGATCCGCCAGCTCCACTTGGTCAGCTGCGGCCCCAGCTCGCGCCTGGGGGTGAGCATCAGCCGGGGCACCTCGGTCTCGCCGGTGCGGAACTCGGGGTGCAGGAAGAGCTTCTTCCGGGTGGTCCACAGGCCGATCAGGCCGGCCAGGAAGGAGGTCATCCCGAAGCCGATCATGAGGCGGAAGCCCCAGTAGGTGACGAAGATGCTCGGGATGTAGTCCTTGGGGTCGCCGCCGTGCTGGGCGGCCTCGGCGGCGGCGGTGTCGTTGATGCCGGGGACGGACGAGCTGAAGTCGCTGTGGGCGAGGAAGGAGAGTATCCCGGGGATCTCCAGGGCGACCGAGTTGTGGCCCTTGCTGACGTCCCCGACCGCGAAGACCGAGAACGGCGCCGGCGCCTGGGTCTCCCACAGCGCCTCGGCGGCGGCCATCTTCATCGGCTGCTGCTCGAACATGACCTTGCCCAGGGTGTCGCCGCTGAGCGCGGTGCCGGCGCCGAAGACGACCGCGAGCACCAGGCCGAGCCGCAGCGAGGTGCGCATCGCGGCGGTCTTCTTCGGGTCGGCGGTCTCCGGCTTGCGCTTGGCCTTCCAGAGGTGGAAGGAGGCGATGCCGACGACGAAGGCCGCACCGGTGAGGAAGGCGGCGGTCAGGGTGTGGAAGACGACCACCAGGGTGGTGTTCTGGAACAGCACCCGGACGACGTCGGTCAGCTGGGCCTTGCCGGTGACCGGGTCGATCGCGTAGCCGACCGGGTGCTGCATCCAGGAGTTGGCGGCCAGGATGAAGTAGCCCGAGAGCACGGTGCCCAGCGCCACCATCCACATGCAGGCGCAGTGGATCTTCCTCGGCAGCTTGTCCCAGCCGAAGATCCACAGGCCGATGAAGGTGGACTCGAAGAAGAAGGCGATCAGCGCCTCCATCGCGAGCGGGGCCCCGAAGACGTCGCCGACGAAGCGGGAGTAGTCGGACCAGTTCATGCCGAACTGGAACTCCTGGACGATGCCGGTGACCACGCCCATCGCGATGTTGATGAGGAAGAGCTTTCCCCAGAACTTGGTGGCGTGGAAGTACTTCTCCTTGTTCGTCCGCACCCAGGCGGTCTCCAGACCGGCCACGATCGCGGCCAGGCTGATCGTGAGCGGGACGAAGAGGAAGTGGTAGACGGTGGTGATGCCGAATTGCCATCGCGCGATGGTTTCGTGAGCGATTGCCAGTTCCACGTCGCCCTCTCTCCCAACCTGCCCGCGTGACGACGGGCATCTTCCGGACAAACTTCATCTATAGCCGTAGACCGTTGCTCAACCACGCAAGCTTGTCCGCTTGTGAACGTGAACACGTTCACAAGGAGCAGTATCCACCATCCTTACGGGGGAACCGCAGGTGGGGTGGGATTGACAGGCTGTGCGCTGCGTCACGGGCCGCGGCGCGGTCCGCACAGTCTGCGGATCCACCGCGGGCCGGGGCAACGAACGACCGGGCGGATGGCCGGAAGTTGTTGGCCGAACCGGCGCTTGACAGGCCCGCGACCCGGTCGCCCCGACGGGATCCGCGTGCTAGGGCCTGTCCTCGGACTCGCCTCTATGGGCCATGTCCTACGGGCGGCCGAGCAGCTCGGTGCCCGGGACGGAATCGGCGCGGGCCGTGAAGAACCCGGTGAATCCGGCCAGGAACTCCTCCCGGGTGATCCGCCCGTCCCCGTCGGCGTCCAGCCGACGGAAACCGTGCGACAGCTCCGCCGGGTGCACGCGCGGCCCGCCGAACACCGCGCGGTACTCGTCGAACTCCAGGAAGCCGCTGCCGTCGGTGTCGGCCGCGGTGAACACCGCCCGCAGCGCGGGCAGCAGCCCCCGCTCCAGGTAGGCCTCGTCCCGGTCCAGGCCGGCCAGGGTCGCCGCCACGAACTCCTCCCGGCTGACCCGCCCGTCCCCGTTCGCGTCCATCACCGCGCGCAGCTGCTCCCACCAGCTGTCGAAGGCCTCGTACACCCGGGCCTCGCCCGCCTCGTCCAACTCCAGCTGCCAGCACACGTTGTGCGCCATCGCCCGCAGGTCGTGCGCGGTGATGAAGCCGTCGCCGGTCTGGTCGAGCACCTCGCGGAAGAAGCGGTCCAGCCTGGGCCCCCGGCCGTCCCGGTGCGGGCGGTGGCGCTTCGGCGCCCGGTGCTCCTCCGGGGAGCGGTAGCGCAGCCGGTCCGGGAGGAGCGGGACGACCGCGCCCACGCCGCGGTGCAGCACGGCGGACAGCAGCGCGGCCCGCCGGGTCCGGACCAGCCCGAACCGCTCCCGCACCGCCGGCGGCAGGTCCGCCACCGTCAGCTCGCGGATCGCCCGGGCGACCACCACCCGCACCACCCGCCAGCCCGCGTCGCCGAGGAACCGGAGCCGGCGCGGCGCGGGCGCCTCGCGCAGCAGGTCGTCCAACAGGTGGCGCGCCGCCTCGGTGTGCTCCAGCCGCTCCCGCGCGTACCGGGCGAAGTAGGCCGGCAACTCCCCCACGGTCTCCGGGATCTCGCCCTTCGGGAGGTCGAAGACGGCGACCGCCTCCCGGAACTCCGCGTACGCCTGCGCCAACTCCCCCGCGTCGTACCGGTCCCCGCCCAGCCGGCGCATCGCGACCACGCCCTCGAAGAGCGTCAGCAGCACCCACGCCCTGGTCGCCGCGTCCCCGGCGTCGTACGGCCGCCCGTCCGGCCCCGTCCCCCGGATCCGCTTGTGCGCCCGCTCCAGCCGCGCGACCTCCCGGCGCAGCGCGTCCGCGTCCTGGTAGAACAGCCGCCGCCCGCTGCCCAGCGTGTGCTCCACCCGCCGCCACGGGTGCGCCCGGTACGTCGAGTGCTCCGCCATCCCCGCCGCCACCACCGGATCCGCCGCCTGCAGCACCAGCAGCCGCCACGCGACCAGCACGATCCGCCACTCCGACAGGTCCCGCCTGAACGACGCGCCGCGTTCAGCCACGGCGCTCACCGGTGATCTCGGGACCGATCACGAAGCCCTTGGCGGGGCCCTCGGGGATCACGGCCTCCTTGCCGTACGGGACCCGGGTCGAGGTCGCGTAGGCACGGCGCTCGGGGTCGGGGCCGGTGAGGACGGTGACGGCGTCGAACCCCTCGATGATCTCCACATGGATGCCCTCGGGGACGTCCATGGACTTCCACATCTCCCACAGCGCCTGGTCCAGGTCCACGCCGGTCTCCTCAACAGCAACCGCGCTCATCGGAACACCCCAATTTCCCGTCCAGTGATCAGCCCGCGCGAGCCCGCGCGAGCCCGCGCGAGCAACGGCAGCACGGTCGCACGCGACCTCAGGGTCGGCCGGGTGAACGGCAACGGGTTCACTCGATCGAGGAGTTTCGGGGCCGGGAACGCCGGAACCGCAGGACGGGCCGGGGCCTGTCCTGCGGTTCGGGGGTGGTCGCGCCCGCCTTCCGGGCGGGTGCGGAGCCGGGTGGGGCGGGGTGGGTCAGGAAGCCGAGCGGGCCGGCTTGCGGCGGGAGACGTAGAGGGCGGCGGCGCCGAGGCCGAGGGCGAGGCCGGAGCCCAGGGCGAGGTACGGGGTGGCGGGGTTGGAACCGGTGTCGGCGAGTTCGGTGGCCGAGCCGGTGGTGGCGGCCTGCGTGGTGGTCGCGGTGCTGGTCGAGGTGGTCGACCTGTTCGAGGCGGTGGTGGCCCTGGTCGCGGTGGACGCCTTGGTCGCGGCGGTGTCCGAGGCCGGGGTGCCGGCGGCGGGCTGCTCCGCCGGCTTCTCGACGGGCTTCTCGACCGGCTTCGCGGCGGCGGCCCGGGCGTCGGCGAGCGCCTTGTCCGCGGCGGCCTTGGTGGCGGCCGCGGCCTTGGTGGCCTCCTGGGCCGTGGAGATCCGCCGGAACGCCTCGACCTTGGCGTCGTCCAGGGCCTTGCCCGCGGCGGTCACGGCGGCCTTGGCCTTCTCGTCCGCGGCGGTGGCGGCGTTGGCGGCCTCGAACGCCTTCAGCATCCGCTCCCTGGCCTTGGGGAGGTCCTCCTCCTTGGCGGTGCCGTACGCCCGGGCGGCCTCCTCGGCCTCCTTGTCGGTGGTCTCCCTGGTCGCGGCGGCCTGCTTGGCGGCGGCCCGCGCCTCCTGGAGCCTGCCCTGGTAGGGCTGCGGGTCCTTCAGGAACGCCGTGGCCTCGGCCGTGACCTCGGCCTCGTTCGCGACGGCCGCCGTGTGGGCCTTGGCCGCGGCCGCGGCGGCCTGCTCCAGCTCGGCGATCGAGCCGCTGTCGCTCCGGGTCTGCGTCACCGACGCCGACTCCGCGAAGGCGGGCGCGGCGGAGAGCACGGCGGCGGGCGAGACGACGGCGGCGACGAGGACGGCCGAGACCAGCGAACGGCGGAGGTTCACGATGACCCCTTTCGGGTCGAAAGGAAAAGCAAGGGTCACGGCCGGAGGGTTCCTCACGGCCGGACGACGCCGATCATAGGCACACGCATTCTTAACGCTCCATGCCGGATTCCGGCAATGACCGGGCGTCCAACCTTCCGGGTTCACCGGGGAATTGACGAGTCGACAAAGCCGGGGCAAAAGCGCGCCCCAGACGTCCGAATTCGTGGCATTCGGGTCGGCGGGGCCGAATTCGCGGCATTCGGCCCCGCGGGAATCCGGTCAGCGCTGCCGGGGGAGTTCGACGCGGAAGGTGGCGCCCTCGCCCGGGGCGGTGTGCAGGGTGAGGGTGCCGCCGTGGGCGCGGGTGAGGGCGGTGGCGATGGCGAGGCCGAGGCCGGCGCCGCCGCCGTTGTCGCGGCTGCGGGAGGCGTCGACCCGGAAGAACCGGTCGAAGACCCGCTGGGCCTGCTCCTCGGTGAGGCCCGGGCCGGAGTCGGCGACCTCCAGCAGGCAGACGCCGCCGGGGCCGGCGCCCACCCCGATCCGGACCGGCGTGCCGGCCGGGGTGTGCTTGACCGCGTTGCCGACCAGGTTGGTGACCACCTGCCGCAGCCGCGCCTCGTCGCCGAGGACGGGCGCCGCGCCGGGCGCGCCGGTGCCGGCCGGACCGGTGAGCGCGACCGGGCGGCTCGGGTCGAGGGCGGTGAGGTCGTGCAGCGCGTCGGCGGCGAGGGTGCGCAGGTCCATCGGGGCGAGGTCGAGCGGGCGTTCCTCGTCCAGCCGGGCGAGCACCAGCAGGTCCTCGACCAGGGCGCCCATCCGGTCGGCCTCGCTCTCGATCCGGGTCATGGTCCGCTTGACGTCGGCCTCGGTGGGCAGCGCCCCCATCCGGTACAGCTCGGCGAAGCCGCGGATGCCGGCCAGCGGGGTGCGCAGCTCGTGCGAGGCGTCCGCGACGAAGCGCCGCATCCGGGCCTCGGACTCGGCGCGGGCCGCGAAGGCCGCCTCGATCTGGGTGAGCATCCCGTTGAGCGCGATCGACAGCCGGCCGACCTCGGTGCCCGGGGAGAGCTCCGGCATCCGGTGCGACAGCTCGCCGGCCGCGATCCGCTCGGCGCCCGCCTCGATCCGGCGCAGCGGCCGCAGCCCGGCACGCACCGCGAAGAAGCCGAGCGCGGCGATCAGCACCAGGACGCCGCCGCCGATGGCCAGGAAGGAGGTGCTCAGCCTGCCGATGGTGGCGTCGATGTCCTCGCGGGAGACCGCCACCATGACGTAGGTCGGGGTGACCGCGGGCGAGGCGTACGCGCTGGGGTTGGCGGCCTGCCCGCGGGGGGCCTGGAGCGGCAGCACCAGCACCCGCCAGCTGTGCCGGCCGCGCTGGTCGGGCAGGTCGAAGGGGACGTCGGGGGCGGTCCGGGTCGGGTCCAGTCCGGCCAGCTGGGGCGCCGGGTCGCTGTCCGAGACGGGCTGGCGCATCAGCGCCTGGACCTTGCCGTCCGAGGAGAGGTACTGCACCAGGTACTGGCTGGGCAGGCTGACCCGCCGGCCAGCGACCAGGGGCTTCCCGGCGGCCGGCGCGACCACCTGGCTCGGGGGCTTGCGGGAGAGCGGCAGCCCGTACCGCTGGAGCTGTTCGTCCAGCTGCTCCACCAGCTGGGTCCGTACGGCGCCGAGCACGAAGGTGTCGCTGACCGCGAGCCCGGTGGCGACCAGCGCGAACACGAGCACCAGCAGCCGGGCGCGCAGCGACAGCCGGGAGGAGAAGCGGGCGGGCACGAGCGGGTCCGGTCAGCCCTGCGGGGGGCGGCGCAGGGCGTAGCCGATGCCGCGCACGGTGTGGATCAGCTTGGGGCCGTGCGCCGGGCCGGAGTCGAGCTTGCGGCGCAGGTAGGAGATGTACGACTCGACGATGGAGAGGTCCCCGCCGAAGTCGTAGGCCCAGACGTGGTCGAGGATCTGCGACTTGGAGACCACCCGGCCGACGTTGGCCATCAGGTAGTGCAGCAGCTTGAACTCGGTCGGGGAGAGCGAGACCGGGGTGCCGCCCCGGGTGACCTCGTGGGCGACCGGGTCGAGGCTGAGGTCGGCGACGACCAGTCGGCCGTCCTCGGCGGGCCCGCCGGCCCGGCGCAGGATGGCGCGGATCCGGGCGATCAGCTCCTCCAGGCTGAAGGGCTTGGTGACGTAGTCGTCCGCCCCGGCGGCCAGGCCCTGGACCTTGTCGCCGACGCCGTCCTTGGCGGTGAGGAAGAGCACCGGCAGGTGGTCGGCGGGGTGCCCGTGGGCCGGCCCGGCTATCTGCCCGCGGCTGGTGCGCTCGCGCAGCTTCTCGACGACGGTGAAGCCGTCGAGGTCGGGGAGCATCACGTCGAGGACGACCAGGTCCGGGCGCTCGGCGGCGACCAGTTCGAGCGCCTCGGTGCCGGTGGCGGCGGAGGCGACGCGGAAGCCGGAGAAGCGCAGCGAGGCGGAGAGCAGCTCGCGGATGTTGGGCTCGTCGTCCACGACGAGCAGGAACGCCTCGCCCTGGCCGCCGGGCACCGTGGAACCGCCTGGTGTGGTGACAGTGCCTTGCACGGGGCTTTCGCCTCCCGGTCGGACGATGACGTTCAGCATGAGGCTAGCCCCCGGAGGCTATGCGGCATGGATGAATGTTGGATTAACACCTTATCGGTCGGTTTTTGGGCGATCGGCGCACAGGGGTGGGGTCGGTGGTGTGCGCACGGGCGTGGACACGACGGACGGGGCGCGCACGCTGTGTGACGCGCCCCCTCGGTGTGCCGGCTCCCCCTCCGAGCGGGTCGACGCGAGCCGACGGGTGGACACCGCCCGCCGGTCGGCCCGACCCCCCGGACGCGACCGGCCCCCGGTCGCGAGCGACCCCCCGGACGTGACCGGCCCCTCGGGACCGCGGAATCCGTTCGCTTTTCCTCCTGCTATGATTTACAGCGAGGCGTAGGCAGTGCTTTCGAGCAATTGCCCGGCCCGATCATTTCGGTGGTCATAGCGAGAGGGAAACGCCCGGCTCCATTCCGAACCCGGAAGCTAAGCCTTTCAGCGCCGATGGTACTGCAGGGGGGACCCTGTGGGAGAGTAGGACGCCGCCGAATTCTTCTTACGGCCCCTGCCGTGTTTCGAAAGAGACACGGCAGGGGCTTTTTGCGTTTCTCCGGCCGTTCCCCGGCCGTTCCCCGCCCCCGGTACGGGCGCCGACCCGCCCGCAGCGGCGCGTCCGCCATCCGAGACGCCGAGTCCCGGAAGTGGTGCTTTGCGGGCATCTGAGAGGATGGCGGACATCGAAACAGACTTGCGTCTCGCTACCTGAGACTGCAATATCATGCTATGGACAACACTAGCGGCGTCGGCGTTCTCGACAAGGCCGCTCTGGTGCTCAGCGCACTGGAGTCGGGCCCCGCCACACTGGCGGGGCTGGTCGCCGCCACCGGTCTGGCGCGCCCCACCGCCCACAGACTCGCCGTCGCACTCGAACACCACCGCCTGGTCACCCGCGACATGCAGGGCCGCTTCATCCTCGGCCCCCGCCTGTCCGAACTCTCCGCCGCCGCCGGCGAGGACCGACTGCTCGCCACCGCGGGCCCCGTCCTCACCCACCTGCGCGACGTCACCGGGGAGAGCGCGCAGCTCTACCGCCGCCAGGGCGAGATGCGCATCTGCGTCGCCGCCGCCGAACGACTCTCCGGTCTGCGCGACACCGTCCCCGTCGGCAGCACCCTGCCGATGAAGGCCGGCTCCGCCGCCCAGGTCCTCCTCGCCTGGGAAGAGCCCGAGCGCCTCCACCGAGGCCTCCAGGGCGCCCGCTTCACCGCCACCGCGCTCAGCGGCGTCCGCCGCCGCGGCTGGGCCCAGTCCATCGGGGAGCGCGAGCCGGGCGTCGCGTCCGTCTCCGCCCCCGTCCGCGGACCGTCCAACCGCGTGGTGGCCGCCGTCTCCGTCTCCGGCCCCATCGAGCGGCTCACCCGCCACCCGGGTCGCCTGCACGCCCAGGCCATCATCGAGGCCGCCAACCGGCTCACCGAGGCCCTCCGCCGCAGCTGACCGCCGGCGGCGCGGCCGAAGAGCAACGGACGGAACGGGCCGCGCCCGAGGAAAGGATCTCCT
>NZ_JBHVEU010000156.1:0-17880 GCF_042802075.1 Kitasatospora sp. NPDC057518 | reverse complement strand
GCTTCCGGACGGCGGCGGGCGCCGCTGCCTTCACCTGCCTTCAGGGATGCGGAGCCAGGCTCTTACTTGACGCCGATGTTCAGGTAGTCGTACTCGCCCGAGAACGCCGAGGTGGAGACCACGTTGGTGGCGTTGTCCGGGCGGTACAGGAAGACCTTGAAGTAGGTCAGCGGGACGTAGACCGCCTGGTCCATGACCTTCTTGTCGACGTCGCCGTAGATCTTCTCGCGGGCCGTCTTGTCGGGGTTGATCGCGGCGTCGTCGAGCAGCTTGTTGACCGCGGGGTTGTCCAGCTGGGCCAGGTTGTTGTTGCCGGACGGCTTGATGGTGCGGCCGTCGACGATCTGCTGGAGGAAGCCGTAGCCGGTCGGCCAGTCGGCACCCCACTGCATCATCATCAGGCCGATGTTGTGCTCGGCCGCGAACTGCGGGGAGCCGGCGCTGTCCTGGAGGTACTTGCCCTGCGGGTACTGCTGGATCTCGGCGTTGATGCCGACCTTCTTCAGCGCGGCCTGGATCGAGGTGGCCGCGGCGACCTCGGTGGCGCGCTCGGTGCGGGCGGAGAGGACGGTGTTGATGCCGCCCTCCTTGCCGCAGGCCTTCAGGGCCTCCTTGGCCTTGGCCTCGTCGCCCTTGTTGTCCTTGGTCTCGTACGTGTTGAAGTCCTGGTGGCCCGGGATGTCCGGCGGGAGCACCGTGTTGGCGATCTGGCCGCGGATCGGGCCGCCGAGGGCGGTCTGCACCGAGACCTTGTCGACCGCGTACTGCACGGCCTTGCGGCACTCGATGTTGTCGAACGGCGCGAGCTTGGAGTTGATCGCCATGTAGACCAGGCGGCCGCCGTAGGCGTTGTCGGTGCTGGCCTTCAGCTTCTGGTTCTGGAGGATCTGCGCCTGGGTCTGCGGGTCGACGCCGCCGCCCACCAGGTCGACCTGGGCGTTGCCGGCCAGCAGGTCCTTGTCGATGGTGGACTGGTCGATGTTCATCCGGAGCACGATCTTGTCCGCGAGCTGCTTGCGGATCGGGTCGGTGCTCGCGTCCCAGTTGGTGTTCGGGACCAGGACGGCCTGCTTGCCGTCCTCGTAGGACTCGAACTTGTAGGAGCCCGAGGAGACGATCTTCTTCACGTACTCCGAGCCGGTGTCCTTGGCCTGCGGGACCGGCGCGGTCTGCGGGGCGCTGACCAGGTAGTCGAAGTCGGCGAAGGGCTGCTTCAGGTGGAAGACGATCGTGGTGTCGTCGGGCGTCTCGATCGAGTCGAGGCCGCCCTCCTTGTCCTTGTACGGGCCGGCGTACGGCGTGGCGTTGTCCACCAGGTGCTCGCGGAAGTAGACCGGGCCGTTGGAGTTCACGTCCAGCGCGTAGTTCGAGCGCTCGACGGCGTACTTGACGTCCTTCGAGGAGATCGGGGTGCCGTCGTCGTACTTCAGGCCCTTGCGCAGCTTGTACGTCCAGGTCAGGCCGTCCGCGCTGACCTGGCCCATCGACTCGGCGAGGTCGGGGACGAGCTTGTTGCCCTCGTCGCCCGGCGCCGGGTTGAAGGTGGTCAGCGAGCGGGCGTACAGGCGCGAGAAGTTGTAGATGTACGCGTAGTACGTGTTGCCCGGGTCGAGCGAGTCCGGGGTGCCCTTCATCTCGTAGGTGACCGTCCCGCCCTTCTTGTCCGAGGCGTTGACGATGCCCTTGGTGGCGGCGTTGGCGCCGGAGCCGCCTCCGGTGCCGGAGGACGAGGCGGAACCGGTGTCCTTCGACGAGCTGGTGCAACCGGTCACGACCAGGACGGCGGCGGCTGCGGCCGCGGTCAGGGCGACGGTACGGGACCTACGCATGGGTGAGATCAACCCCTTGGGGATGGGAGGCGGTGAAGGAGAGCCTTGACGGCGCATCACATGATGCGTGGTCATGTGCGGCGGGATCAGTTGCTCTTGGGATCGAGGGCGTCGCGAAGACCGTCGCCGAGCAGGTTGAAGGCGAGCACGGTGACGAAGATCGCCAGACCGGGGACCACCATGTACTGGGGGTCCACCTGGTAGTACCGGATCGCGTCCTGGAGCATCCCGCCCCAGGAGGCCTGCGGCGGCTGGATGCCGACGCCGAGGAAGCTCAGCCCCGCCTCGAAGAGGATGTTGGTCGGGATCAGCAGGGTCGAGTAGACCAGGATCGGACCGACCAGGTTGGGCAGCAGCTCCTTGAACAGGATGAACGGGCCGCGGGCGCCGAGGCTGCGGGCCGCGTGGACGAACTCCCGCTCGCGCAGCGAGAGCGTCTGGCCGCGCACGATCCGGCCCATGTAGGGCCAGTTGAAGAAGCCGATCACGAAGATCAGCACCAGCATGTGCAGCGGCAGGCCGTGCAGGCCGAAGGCTCCGCCCTGGAGCGAGGTCGAGATCGCGATGGCGAAGAGCAGCAGCGGGAAGGCCAGGAAGACGTCCATCACCCGGCTGATCACGGTGTCCACCCAGCCGCCGTAGTAGCCGGCCATGATGCCGAGCACGGTGCCGATGGTGTTGGACAGCAGGGTCGCGCCGAAGGCGACCAGCAGGGAGACCCAGGAGCCCTCGATGACGCGGGTGAGCAGGTCACGGCCCTGCAGCGGGTCGATGCCGAGCGGGTGTTCGAGGCTCATGCCGCCCCAGTCGCCGAACGGCAGACCGCCGAGGTCGGCGTCCAGCAGGTCCTGGTGGAGGGCGTCCGGGTCGAGCCCGAACATCGACTCGATCGGCTTGGCCAGCACGGCGAGCATGATCAGCAGGATCACCACGACGCCGCCGGCGACGGCGGCCTTGTCCCGCTTGAAGCGGGTCCAGGCGATCTGGCCGAGGGAGCGGCCCTCGATCTTCTTGGCCGGTCCGGCGGCGGCTGCTGCCTCCGGCTCGTTCCCGGCGGTGGTCACGGATGTCATGGTCAGTTGGTCCCCTCGCCGACGGTGGCCGGCCCACGGGTGCCGGTCGCCGTCTTCGGCGGTGCGGCTGCGGACGTGCGGAGGTGCTTAGGAGGAGCGGGTGTTGACGGCAGTGCGTCGTGCACAGGCACTGCCACCACGCGGGATGGGCGTCGCGTGGACGGGCTTGTCGGCGTGCGCGCTCACCTTTGTGGGGTTCCAGCACGCGCGGTGCGTTGCGCAGAACTCTCTGCCATCCGAACTGGCTTGCGCCAGCCCTGACAACCGACAGATGCCCAACTGTGATCTGCGTGCATGCACCTCCCCGATCTTCGGCATATACCTCTTCACATGGCTGTAACTGCCATGTCAAGATGACCGGGCCGCACATCCGGAAATTCGTCCGGAAAGCATCGAAGCCGACTTGACGGACAATCAAGTCGGCTTCGGAGAATGGGTTTTGGGATTCAGCGCCCGGGGTAGCCGGGCCACGGCCGCTGGGGCTGCTGCTGCCAGCCCTGCGCCGGTGGCTGGGTGCCGTACGCGTAGCCCGGCATCGACTGCCCGGGGTACGGCGGCGGGGGCACCGGCGGGTACGGGCCGGTCGGCGGGCGGCCCGCCTCCCGGTCGAAGAACGGCCGCGCGTTGGCGCGCATCCACAGCGCCACCGGGTCGTACTCGTCCGACATCGCCACCGTGGACACCGCGAGCCCCTCCGGGGCCACCGCGATCGCGCGCTGCATCAGCGCCCGCACCGCCTCCACCGCCGGCGGCGAACTCTCGTAGAGGTCAAGGCCGATGGCCAGGTACGGCTCCCCCACCGCGGGCTGCACCCAGGCCCGGCGCAGCGCCCGGACCGCGCGCACCTCGGCGGCCTGCCGCTCCAGCAGCGCGAAGAACGGCTGGGCGTTCAACTGCGGCTCGCTGAGCTTCAACGGCCCGGCCGGCAGCCGGTCCAGGCCCGCGGCGACCCGCCGGAGGTCCGCCCAGGGCACGCCGACGCCGCCGCCGGGGGCGTGCGGGTTGAGCCACAGGCCCCAGCGGGTGCGGTACAGCGAGGCCGCGATCTCCCGGCCGGAGACGACCTCGTGGGCCCGCGCCCAGCCGGAGGCGGTCAGCTGCTCGGGCGAGGTGACGGCCGGCGCGTAGCCGTGGCCGCTGATCTCCATGTTCCCGTACTGCGCGTCCGGGCTGCCCGGCGTGCCGTGCCACAGCAGCATCCAGACCCGGCCGTCCGCCAGCGCGTGCAGCAGCCGCTCGTACGCGTCGTAGCGCTCCGGCGCGACGTCGCGCAGGGCGCGCTCCAACGCGCCGGGATCAGCTCCCGGGCGCCCGGCCGGTGCCTGGCCCCAGGGCCCCGGCACACCGCCCGCTCCCGTTCCCGCACTCATGCGCCCACCTCGCCGCGCCTCTTTCCCTCAACCCGCCGACCCGTCGGCCGTCTGCACGCACCCTATGGCGCGGCACCGGCCACCGCCACGGCGACGTGCCTCTGATCCGGACCCGCTCACGCCCGCGTGTGGAAAGGCAGTACCCGGGTGAGCAGCCACTCGACCACCGGGTCGTCGGCGAGGTCGAGCAGTACGAGGTGGACGCCCCCGGGCAGCGGCGCGGTTCCCAGCGCTCGCCCGAGTGCCTCGTTCACCGCGGCCGGGTCGGCCGGGGCCGCCGGGTCCAACTGGACGCCCACGAACATCACGGTCGGTTCGCCCTCGATGCTGGCCAGCGCCCTGCGGGCGGTCAACACACCGGGCAGCGCCGACAGTTCGCTCCGGCAGGCGGCCAGGAAGTGCTCCGGGTCCTCGCCCGGCACCGGCTCGCGCAGCGCCACCCGGCCGCCGGTCGGCTCCGCGGCGCCCTCGGCCTGCTCCCAGCGGTCCTCGCGCGGGCCGCGGCGCAGCTCGGCGACCCCCTGCGGCGGCACCGGGAGGCCCACCGGCGCGTCCGGGTTCACCGCGATGCCCAGGCCCAGCGGCAGTCCGCGGGCGAACTCCCACACCGGCGCGATCGCGAAGGCCATCCCCGGCGCCTGCCGGAGGAACACCTCCTGCGAGGAGAACACCGGCACGTACGGGTCGCCGCCCAGCTCGATGGTCGGCAGGTCGAGCGCCTGGCCCTGCGGGTCGGCCCCGGCCGGCAGCGGCACCCACACCTGGCTGCGCGCCAGCACCTCGAACACCCGTGGGGTCGCGCCCGGGTCGCCCAGGGCCGCGGTCAGCACCTGCTCCAGTTCGTTGGCCGGCCAGGAGCCGCCCGCCGGCGCCTCCTCCGGTCCGCCCCACCCCTGCTGCTGCTCCACCGGGTACCCCATGCGCCGCCGATTCCGCCCTCTGCCGTCGGCCGCCCACTGCCGCACCGACGCGCAGCAGTCTAGAGGCGTGCGGGGGGTGCGGTCAGGACTCGTGTTCGGGTCCCGCGCGGTGTGACCGGGTCCCCCCTCCCCTCGTCGTCCGGGACGTGCCATGATGTGCCCGTCCGACGGCATGCGCCGCGGGCCCCCACAACTCCATACCGGCCGCTCGAACCCGCGCGGGAGAGCCCGGAGTGCCGCTCAGGCACAGCCGGCGCCGAAGGAGCAAGTCCTCCCCGGAATCTCTCAGGCACCCCTACCGCACGGGTTAGGCACATCTGGAAAGCGGCGCCCGGCCCTGTCGTGCGCCCACCCACGGTGCAAGCCGTCATGCTGTCCCCCAAGCTGGAAACGGCTGCGGGCGGCGGGGCGGTGAAGCTCTCAGGTTCGACGACAGATGGGGAGACCCACGCCGCCGCATGCCCGCGCGCAGGGTCGGCCCCCCAGCGGGTCCGGTCCGGTGCGTGCACCCCTGAGTGCCCCGACCGAGGAGTTCCTGGCCATGTCGTCCCTCCGCCTGACCGCGCTCGACGCGCTGCACCGCGCCCTCGGCGCGACCATGACCGACTTCGCCGGCTGGGACATGCCGCTGCGCTACGGCAGCGAGCGCGAGGAGCACCTCGCCGTCCGCACCAAGGCCGGCCTGTTCGACCTCTCGCACATGGGCGAGATCACCGTCACCGGCCCGCAGGCCGGCGAGATGCTGGACCACGCCCTGGTCGGCTTCGTCTCCGCACTGGGCGAGCTGCGCGCCCGCTACACCATGATCTGCGCCGAGGACGGCGGCATCCTGGACGACCTGATCGTCTACCGCCTGCGCGAGGACGCCTTCCTGGTCGTCGCCAACGCCTCCAACGCCCAGCTGGTCCTCGACGAGCTGATCGCCCGTGCCAAGGGCTTCGACGCCGTCGTCACCGACGACCGCGACACCTACGCGCTGATCGCCGTCCAGGGCCCGGAGGCCACCGGCATCCTGGCCGACACCACCGACGCCGACCTGCCCGGCCTGAAGTACTACGCGATCCTCCCGGCCTTCGTGGCCGACCGCGAGGTGCTGCTCGCCCGCACCGGCTACACCGGCGAGGACGGCTTCGAGATCTTCTGCCACCCGGCCGACGCCGAGCCGGTCTGGCAGGCGCTGACCGCCGCCGGCGCGGACCGCGGCCTGGTCCCCTGCGGCCTGTCCTGCCGCGACACGCTGCGCCTGGAGGCCGGCATGCCGCTGTACGGGCACGAGCTGTCCACCGACCTGACCCCGTTCGACGCCGGCCTGGGCCGGGTCGTCCGCTTCGACAAGACCACCAACGAGGGCGCCTTCGTCGGCCGCAAGGCCCTGGAGGCGGCCGCCGCCGCGGCCGAGACCAACCCGCCGAAGGTGCTGGTCGGCCTGGTCTCCGACGGCAAGCGGGTGCCGCGCGCCGAGTACACCGTGGTCTCCACCGAGGGCGAGCCGATCGGCCGGATCACCTCCGGCGCGCCGTCCCCGACCCTGGGGCAGCCGATCGCGATGGCCTACGTCGACGCCGCCCACGCCGCCCCCGGCACCACCGTCGCGGTGGACGTGCGCGGCAAGCACGAGCCCGTCAGGGTCGTGGCGCTGCCGTTCTACAAGCGCGCCCGCTGACCCCTCGCACGCCCCCGTTTTCCCATACGCGCACGTCGCAGCCGTCCGCGCGGCGGCCCGCTTCGTCGTACCCGCTTCCCATCCTGGAGAATGACGCCATGAGCAACCCCCAGCACCTTCAGTACACCAAGGAGCACGAGTGGCTGACGGCCGCCGTGGACGGTGTCTCCACGATCGGTATCACCAAGCACGCCGCGGACGCGCTCGGTGACATCGTCTACGTGCAGCTGCCCGAGGTCGGCGAGACCGTGACCGCCGGCGAGACCTGTGGCGAGCTGGAGTCCACCAAGTCGGTCAGCGACCTGTTCTCCCCGGTGACCGGCGAGGTCACCGAGGTCAACCCGGACGTCCTGGACAACAACGCCCTCGTCAACAGCGACCCCTTCGAGGGCGGCTGGCTGTTCAAGGTGCGCGTCGAGGCCACCGACGAGCTGCTCAGCGCCGACGAGTACGACGCGCTCACCAACCCCCAGGGCTGAGCCCCCGACGGGACGGGCCGCCGCACCGCGGTCCGTCCCGCCCTGGCCCCTTTCCCTCCTCCTCCCGGGAAGACCACACCATGACTGTTCTCAACCAGTCCCTGCACGCCCTCGACCCGGAGATCGCCGCCGCGGTCGACGCCGAGCTGCACCGCCAGCAGACCACCCTGGAGATGATCGCCTCCGAGAACTTCGCCCCGGTGGCGGTCATGGAGGCCCAGGGCTCGGTGCTCACCAACAAGTACGCGGAGGGCTACCCCGGCCGCCGCTACTACGGTGGCTGCGAGCACGTCGACGTGGTCGAGCAGATCGCGATCGACCGCATCAAGGCCCTGTTCGGGGCCGAGCACGCCAACGTCCAGCCGCACTCCGGCGCGCAGGCCAACGCCGCCGCGATGTTCGCGCTGATCCAGCCGGGCGACACCATCCTGGGCCTGAGCCTGGCCCACGGCGGCCACCTGACCCACGGCATGAAGATCAACTTCTCCGGCAAGCTCTACAACGTGGCCGCGTACCACGTGGACGAGAAGACCGGCCAGGTCGACATGGCCGAGGTCGAGCGCCTCGCCAAGGAGCACCAGCCGAAGCTGATCATCGCCGGCTGGTCCGCCTACCCGCGCCAGCTCGACTTCGCCGCGTTCCGCCGGATCGCCGACGAGGTCGGCGCGCTGCTCATGGTGGACATGGCGCACTTCGCCGGCCTGGTGGCCGCCGGGCTGCACCCGAACCCGGTGCCCTACGCGGACGTGGTCACCACCACGACCCACAAGACCCTGGGCGGCCCGCGCGGCGGCGTCATCCTGTCCAAGGCCGAGTTCGCCAAGAAGATCAACTCCGCGGTCTTCCCCGGCCAGCAGGGCGGCCCGCTGGAGCACGTGATCGCCGGCAAGGCGGTCGCCTTCAAGGTCGCGGCCTCCGAGGAGTTCAAGGAGCGCCAGCAGCGCACCCTGGACGGCGCCCGCATCCTCGCCGAGCGCCTGCTCCAGGCCGACGTGGCCGAGGCCGGCGCCAGCGTGCTCTCCGGCGGCACCGACGTCCACCTGGTCCTGGTCGACCTGCGCAACAGCCAGCTCGACGGCCAGCAGGCCGAGGACCGGCTGCACGAGGTCGGCATCACCGTCAACCGCAACGCCATCCCGAACGACCCGCGCCCGCCGATGGTCACCTCGGGCCTGCGCATCGGCACCCCGGCCCTGGCCACCCGCGGCTTCCAGGCCGAGGACTTCCGCGAGGTCGCCGACATCATCGCCGAGGCGCTCAAGCCCGCCTTCGACGAGACCGTCGCCGACGCGCTGAAGGCCCGGGTCTCCGCCCTGGCCGCGAAGTACCCGCTCTACCCGAACCTCTGATCACTCCGGTGATCGTTCGGGCGGGGTGACCGGCCTCACCCCTCCGGCGTACCAGGCACCCCGGGGCACCGCGCACACTGGAAGTGCGCGCGGTGCCCCGTCCCGTGTCGGCCCCTCCCTGCCCGCAAGTCCTTCCACGAGACCAGACAAGGACGTCCCCCGTGGCCATCAGCGTCTTCGACCTCTTCTCCATCGGCATCGGCCCGTCGAGCTCCCACACCGTGGGCCCGATGCGCGCCGCCCGGATGTTCGCCCGCCGACTGCGCACCGAGGACCTGCTGGACCGGGTGACGGGCGTACGGGCCGAGCTGTACGGCTCGCTCGGCGCCACCGGCCACGGCCACGGCACCCCGAAGGCCGTCCTGCTCGGCCTGGAGAACGCCTCGCCCCGCACCGTCGACGTCGACCAGGCCGACAAGGACGTCGAGCGGATCCTCGCCGAGAAGCGGATCAACCTGCTCGGCGAGCACCCGATCGACTTCGACCCGGACACCCAGCTGGTCCTGCACCGCCGCCGCTCGCTGCCGTACCACGCCAACGGGATGACCCTGTGGGCGTACGCGGCGGACGGCTCGACCCTGCTGGAGAAGACCTACTACTCGGTCGGCGGCGGCTTCGTGGTGGACGAGGACGCGATCGGCGCGGACCGGGTCAAGCCCGACGACACCGTGCTGAAGTACCCCTTCCGCACCGGTGACGAGCTGCTGCGGCTCAGCCGGGAGACCGGGCTGTCGATCTCCGGCCTGATGCTGGAGAACGAGAAGGCCTGGCGCAGCGAGGAGGAGATCCGGACCGGTCTGCTGGAGATCTGGTCCGTGATGCAGGAGTGCGTGCGGGCCGGCATGTCCCGCGAGGGCATCCTGCCGGGCGGGCTGAAGGTCCGCCGCCGGGCCGCCTCGGGTGCCCGCGCGCTGCGCGCCGAGGGCATCGGGCCGGCCAACGCGATGGAGTGGGTGACCCTCTACGCGATGGCCGTGAACGAGGAGAACGCCTCCGGCCGCCGGGTCGTCACCGCGCCGACCAACGGCGCCGCCGGGATCATCCCGGCCGTCCTGCACTACTACCTGAACTTCATCCCGGGCGCCGACGACGACGGCATCGTCCGCTTCCTGCTCGCCGCCGGCGCCATCGGCATGCTCTTCAAGGAGAACGCCTCCATCTCCGGCGCCGAGGTCGGCTGCCAGGGCGAGGTCGGCTCCGCCTGCTCGATGGCCGCGGGCGGCCTCGCCGAGGTCCTCGGCGGCACCCCCGAGCAGGTCGAGAACGCCGCCGAGATCGGCATCGAGCACAACCTCGGCCTCACCTGCGACCCGGTCGGCGGCCTGGTCCAGATCCCCTGCATCGAGCGCAACGGCATGGCCTCCGTCAAGGCCGTCACCGCGGCCCGGATGGCGCTGCGCGGCGACGGACGGCACCACGTCTCGCTGGACAAGGCGATCAAGACGATGAAGGAGACCGGGGCCGACATGAAGATCAAGTACAAGGAGACCTCGCGCGGCGGGCTCGCCGTCAACGTCATCGAGTGCTGAGCTGACCGGCTTTTCCGCAGGCCCCCGGGCGGTCCCCCGTTCCGCCCGGGGGCCTGCGCGTTCTCCGGATCACCCGGCCGTGGCCGCCTTCGCGGGGGTATCGGCCGGCTCCGGCTCCGGGTCTGGCTTCGTCGGCTCGGGCTCGGGCTTCGGCGGCTTGATCTCCCTGGCCGCTGCCTGCTGCGGGCGCACCAGGCAGGCGAGGGCCGTCGCCGCGGCCGCCAGCAGCACCCCGCCCACGACCGTGCCGTGCAGGCCGCCGGTGACCGCCGCCCCGACGGCGTCGCGGACGGCCGCCGGGAGCCCGTCGAGGGAGGCCGGGGTCAGCCCGCCGCCGGTGAGCCGGCCGGCCTCGGCAGCCCCTAGGTGCTCCGTGAGGGAGTCGGTGAGCCGCGCCGTGTAGACCGCGCCGAGCGCCGCCATGCCGAGCGAGCCGCCGATGCTCCGCAGCAGCGTGACCACGCCCATCGCCGCGCCCATGTCCTGCGGCCGGACCGCCCCCATCGAGGTCAGCAGGGTGCTCTGCATCACCAGGCCGAGGCCGATCCCGGCGACGGCCGTGAGGGCCGAGGCCACGGCGATCGGGGTGTCGGTGCGCAGGAGCAGCAGCAGCGCGCCGCCGGCCAGGGTGACCGCGCCGCCCAGCAGCGGGTAGCGCCGCTCGCCTCCGGGCCGGCCCATCAGCCGCGCCGTCACCAGCTGGGTGCCCATCATGCCGAGCATCAGCGGCAGCAGGAGCAGCCCGCCGGCGGTGGGCGAGGCGCCCCGGGCCAGTTGCAGGTAGAGCGGCAGGTAGCCGACCAGGGCGATCATCACCGCGCCGGTGAGGAAGCCCAGCACCTGCGCCACCGTGAAGTTGCGGTCGCGGAACAGCGCGGGCGGGATCAGCGGCCCGGGGGCGCGCAGTTCGGTCCGGGCGAACCAGCCCAGCGCGACCACCGCGACGAGCGCCGTGCCGAGGAGCACCGGGGAGGTCCAGGAGTAGGCGGTGCCGCCCCAGCTGCCCACCAGGGTGAGCGCGAGGATGCCGGTGGTCAGCAGGGCGACCCCGGCCCAGTCGAACGGGGCGCGCACCCGCTCCGTCCGCAGCCGCACCCCAACGCCGACCGCGAGCAGCGCGACCAGCCCGACCGGCAGGTTGACGTAGAAGGCCCAGCGCCAGCTCAGCCGTTCGGTGAGGAAGCCGCCGAGCAGCGGTCCGCCGACGAAGGCGATCGGCATCAGCACGCCGACCACCGACTGCACCCGCGCCCGGTCGGAGGCGGGGACGAGCACCCCGATCACCGAGAGCGCACCGACCATCAGCCCGCCCGCGCCGATCCCCTGGAGGCCCCGGAAGGCGATCAACTGCCCCATGTCCTGGGCGAGTCCGGCCAGCACCGAGCCGGCCAGGAACACCACCACCGCCCACTGGTAGGCGCCCTTGCGCCCGTACAGGTCGCCGAGCCGGCCCCAGAGCGGGGTGGCGGCGGCGGAGGTCAGCAGGTAGGCGGTGACCGCCCAGGAGAGGTGCTCCAGCCCGCCGAGGTCGCCGACGATGGTCGGCAGCGCGGTGCCGATGATCTGGCCGTCGAGGGCCGAGAGGAAGATGCCGAGCATCAGTCCGACGACGCCGAGCAGCGGCGGCTTGGGCCGCTCGTCGGCCTGCTCCTTGTTCTGGCCCCCGCTCTGTTCCGTGGCCATGCCGTCCGCCCCCTTCCCCGGCTCAGGCCGCGAACGGGCGGGCCCGGCGGGCGTCCCGCAGCGCCTGCGCCCACCAGGTGAGCTGGTCGAGCATGGTCTTGGCGGCGGTGTCGGCGGCCGGGTCGATCGCCTTGCCCTCGGCGTCGAAGCACTGCGAGGCGCCGTGGAAGCTGACCGTGTTGCGGATCGTGGCGGCGTTCAGCTCGGCCATCACCACCCGCAGCTGCTCGACCGCCCGCAGGCCGCCGGACAGGCCGCCGTACGAGACGAAGCCGACCGGCTTGCCGTGCCACTGCCGGTTGTGCCAGTCGATGGCGTTCTTCAGCGGGGCCGGGAAGCTGTGGTTGTACTCGGGCGTGACGATCACGAAGGCGTCGGCCGCCTCCAGCCGGGGCGACACGGCGGCCAGCAGCGCGGCGTCGTCCGGGGAGAGCTCGCCGCCGAAGGACGGGAAGGTGACGGGCAGCGGGGTCTCCACCAGGTCGATCCGGTCGGCGGTCAGGTCGCCGCGCGCTTCGAGGTGGCCGAGCAGCCAGTCGGCGACCACCGGGCCGAAGCGGCCGTCGCGGGTGCTGCCGACGAGGACGGCGACCTTCAGGTTCTGCTCGTTGGACGTCCGCTCGCTGGACTTCTGCTCCGTGGACATGGGAGTCCCCCTCCGGGATGGCTGGTGTGTACGGCGTATCCGTCTCGAATACAACGTACACATCGACGTGTACGGCGTCCACTGCCGATACGCCGTACACAGGAGGGTGCTACGGTGGGACCGACCCCCAGTCGGAAGGAGCCCGCCCCCATGCCCGCTCAGCAGGCCCCCACCGGGGACACCCCCACCGGCGACGACAGGCCCCCGGCGTCACTCTGGGAGCGCCTGGACCGCCCGGCCCCCGCCCCGCGCACCACCCTGACCCCGCAGCGGATCGCCGAGGCCGCCGTCGCCGTCGCCGACGCCGAGGGCCTGGACGCCGTCACCATGCGCCGGCTCGCCGCCGAACTCGGCGTCGCCCCGATGGCCGCCTACCGGTACGTCTCCGGCAAGGACGAACTCATCGAGCTGATGGTCGACTTCGTCTACGGCCGGCTCCCCCTGGACGCCGCCCCCGCCGAGGACTGGCGGGAGACCATGCGCGCCCTCGCCCTCCACCTGCGGGCCATGCACCTGGCCCACCCGTGGACCGTCCGGGCGGCCACCCCGTTCTCCCTCAGCCCGAACCAACTCGCCGTCCCCGAGCACGCGTTCGCCGCCCTGGCCGAGCACGGCCTGGACGCCGACACCACCATGGCGGTGTTCCGCACCGTCACCGGCTACGTCCACGGCTCGGTCACCACCGAGGTCACCCTGAACACCCTGCGCCGCGAGCGCGGCTGGTCCGACGGCGACCAGACCCGGGCCGGCCTCGCCCCCCGGATGACCTGGCTGATGGGCACCGGCCGCTACCCCAACTACCAGCGCTACCTCCACGCGGCCACCCGCAAGGACGACCCCGACTGGCAGTTCGAAACCGGCCTCGACTGCGTCCTCGACGGCATCGCCGCCCACTTCGCCCTCTGACCGGTCAAAAGCGGCCCAAAACAGTCTTCGCAAGGTCGAATTGTCGCTATCCCTCTCTGTTTCAACCGACGTGGAGGACCCTGGTCCGAGCCAAATCGAGAGAACGGCCGGAGGTCCAGAGCCATGCCCAAACGCGGGGGCCAAGCGGCAGCAGCTGGATTCCAGTACCAGTACCTGGTCACGCTGGAAGCCTTGCTCGAAGCCCTTGAGGACGCCAGGCGCGACATCGCCGCAGCCGTGATCGAACCCTCCGGCCACGACAACGACAGCGACGAATCCTCACCGGGAACCGCTGACACGGACGCTATCGACTACTACCTGGTGGACGACCTGCGTCGGCCGGTCGTAGCCGCCCAGGTGAAGTCCGGCGGCCCCGACACCGAGCTGTCGGCCCCAGCCGCCTACGCGATCCTTCTGCGGATGGTCCGCGCATGCCCGACCGCCGAGTCCTACCAACTGATCACGAACAAGCGGCTGCATCCCAAGGCAGTCCGGCTGAAGCAGGCGTTGACCCACGGCGGTGACCTCGGAACGCTCAGGGCGGCGCTCCGCCAGGCACTCGACCGCAGCTCCAAGCTGTCGAGCGTGGACGATCTCCGCGACAACGACCTGCGCGCCCTGGGCCGCGCCCGGATCAAGTCCGACCTGCGCGATCCGCACGAGTTCCGCGATCAGCTCCGGGAACGGATCCGGGAACACCGGGCCCGGCACCGGGACGGGCTCGGTCACCAGTCGGCCGGGCGCATGTCCAATCACCTGGTGTCGGAGATCCACCACCGGGCCGCTGGAGAATCGGAGGGCGTATTCGAGCTGGAGGCCTTCCGCAGCGAGCTCCTGACCGAGAGCCGCCACCTGGCGTGGGACTTGGGCGCCTTCGACTGGGGAATCATGATCGGCCCCGTCCCGTCGGTGCCGGACGTCCCGCGTTCCGAGGTCCTCTCCCGGGTCCGGGCCGCGCTGGCGGATTCCCCCGGCCCCCGGGTTCCGTCGAGTTGCGCCCTGCTCGGCTTGTCCGGCATCGGCAAGACCAGTCTTGCCGCCGCCTACGCCCACGACACCGCGGACTCCTACGACTGGATCTTCTGGGTCAACGCGGAGAGCACCGCCTCCCTGATGACCTCGTTCCGGAGGATCCACGAGTGGCTGCATCCCCAAGGCGACCGGGCTCCCGACGACGACACCCGGCTGCAGGACGGAGTCAGGGCGCTGCTGAGCGCGTCCGCCGAACGCTGGCTGCTGATCTTCGACAATGCGACCGATCGCCACAGCCTCCACCCGTGGATGCCCAGCAGCGGGCGGGGCCATGTGATCGTCACCTCCACGAACCAGGCCGGCTGGGCGGCTCATCCGCACAAGATCGACGTCCAGGCCTTGACGCCGACCGAAGCAGGAGCCCTGGTGCGCCTCAGGCTCGCGGACGACTCCCCGTGGGACGAGCATGCCGAACGCGCGGCCATGGACCTGTCCGCGGCTCTGGCGCACTGGCCACTGGCCCTGGAACTCGCCTGCGGCTACCTCCTCAGTTGCGAGCTCGGACTCGCCGAGGTGCCGCGCTACCTGCGCTCGATCCGCGACCTCGCACTCGACGACGAACGGTCCATCCCAGCCGGCTATCCCCACACCCTGGTGGCGGCGATCCACTTCGCCCTGGAACGGGTGGACCGGTATGCGCTTCCCCAGCGACCCTTCGTATCGGAGATCGCCATGTCGTCCGTCCAGGCGGCGGGCTACCTGGGATCGCGCCAGATCCCGCTGCACCTCCTCATCGCCATTGCCGTCGCCCCGGACGAACTGGCCTACCTCGACACGCCCGAACCGATCGTTCTGCAGGACGACCCGGGGAACTCCTTCAACTCTTCCGAAGTGCACCGCGCACTCTGGTCGGAGTCCCTGGTCCGACGCGATGCCCCGCTGTGCGCCCGCCCGCCCGAGGAGTGGTCCGAGGCCCACCCGGAGGAGGTCGACCAGACCATCAGCGTCAACGAGATCGTCCAGTACGTAGTGCGCGGCCGGGTGGAGAGGGACAGGGCGACCGTCGAGCGCGTCCTACGCCGGTCGGCCCTCCACGTGCAGCTGTGGCTGGCGGCCTTCCTGCGGCACGGCGACGAGCGACACGCCCTCGCCGTGATGCCACACGCGCAGAGCCTCGCCGAGCACGCGCAGCGGCTGGGGTTCTCCTCCAGTGAGGTCGCGATCCTGTGGGGGAACCTGGCCAGCGCCCACCTCGAACGGGGAGAACTGGCCGCGGCCAGACGGTTGTTCGAGGCTGAGCTCGCCTACGTCCTGGGCTGCGGCCCGTCGGCGGCCGTCCTCGAACTCAAGATCCGCATGTCCTTGGCCGAGTTGGCCGAGTTGGAAGCGGCGCCCGTCGAGCAGCTCCTGGCCCAGGGCCGTCGAGTTCACCAACTGGCCGGCCAGCTCTGCGATTCACACCCGCTGGATGTCGCACACATCGTCGCCAACCTGCTGGTCACCCTGCGAACGATGACACGCCGGGGTGGTCCGAACGACGAAGTACTGGAACTGATGGCGAAGTTCACACAGCTCCTGGAAAACCTCCCCAGCACTGCCGAAACACGGCTCCTGGCGGAGATCGAACAACTCAACCACGGGCTAGGCACGTCGGCTCTCCGCGATGACGAGGTGGAACAGCGCTGCCGGGCAATGCTCGCCGGAGGACGGCTTTCTCCTCGCCTGCGTGTCGCGCTCACCGGGTTGCTCGCCGAGGCACTCTGCTACCAATGGCGTTGGAGTGAGGTGGCTCGGATCCTGGAACACATGGAGAACCAGGACGCCGACTCCCGCTTCCATCCTCGGGGCATCACCAACGTCCTCCACAACCTGGGGCTCCCCACCGGTATGGCCGCCCTTCATCGGGATCAGGACGCACAGGACGTACTCGCAACCTTGCTGCGAATCGCATCGCTCCTGGAGAGCACGCACCTGGAAAGCGAGCCGAACATGCCGGTCAAGTTGGGTGCGCTCCGTCTGGTGAGCGCCATCTGCACCAACGAGGAGTCCTCCATCCGCGGCACCCGCCGTGAGCTCCGACTGCGGGGCGCTCTCCAGCTGCTCTCCGCCGAGCACGACGCCGACTGGCGCGTCCTACTCGCCTCCTCCATTCTCATCTCGCTGGAACTTGCGCCCGACTCTTCGTGACCGATTCCCCTCCGCCCAACAGCCCGGACCGCCAGTACGGCGTCCGAGCTCCTCGGCGCTCCTCGGCGCTCCTCGGCCGACGAACCAACAGGAACAACGACATGCGCCAGACAACCAGCCAAACCATCAGCACTCGCAGGTCGACGTTCCACCGGCTCTCTGTCCCCGAAGGCCGGATCACGGAGCTGCGCGACCTCCTGCGCCCCCGCTACCTGGCGATCGCCAACGACGAGTGCGGCCTCGAGCTCGCCTCCCGCTGCCTGGATGAGCTGGCTTTCAGGAAGGTGCGGAACCACATCACGGATGGCCGGGGCCGCATCGACGAGTACTCCGTCGCCCACGGGGAGCGGATAGACGGATTTGGTCTCGACCGGTTCGCATCGGTCGTCCGACGCATCTGCGGAACAGTGTGCAGGATCCACCTGACTCAACTCGCTGGTCAGGCCCTCTCGACCCCCAGCCGCGCGGCGACGGCACCCAGCCGGCCCATCGCGTGGGCCACGCCCAGGCCGTCCATGTAGTCCCGCACGTGCACCAGCAGGCCGTCCCGGGCGCGCATCACCAGCAGGCCCGGCACGGTGAACGGCTCCCCGGTGGTGGCGAGCGTCCCGACCACCTGCTGCTCGACGGTCAGCACCTCCGGGTCGGCCCCCGGGTGGACGGCCACCTCCCGGATCTCCCGCGGCCGCGCCGCGCTCGCACCCCAGGCGGCCCAGTAGCCGGCCCGGATCTCCTCCCGCCCCCGGTACCGCTCCGGCATCCCGGGGAACAGGAACGGGAACTCGTGCACCCCGTCCTCGGCGTACAGTTCGGCCAGCGCGTCCGCGTCCAGGTCGAGCATCGCCCGCCGGTAGCGGACGAGCAGGTCGAGCGGGCTGGGTGTGCTGGGCGGGCTGGGCGTGGCGGAATCCGGCATGACGGCGGCCCCTTCGGCAGCGGACGGGGACGCCAGGATCCCTCTATGGCAATCGACTTGGCCCCCGCGCATCGATCGATGGCCCCAACCCTAGCCGCCGGAAGTCGGCTCCCCCTCGACGACCTGACAGCCACCGCGCTCCAGCAGGCCTTCACCCGGCACCGAGGGGCCGTCCTCGTACCCCCGGGATCGGCACCTGCGAGTCCTGCGCTCCGTTCACGGCCCTCGGTCAACCAGCCGCACTGCACAGGAAGTCGGCCGGTCGACTCTGCTGGCGAAGTCGGTTGGGTTGGGCGTGGGACAGTAAGTGTGTGCCGGTCGGGGCGGGTTGGCTGTCTGTGGGGGTGGGTCGTGTTGC